>CAZYKJ010000008.1:0-3748 GCA_964648065.1 uncultured Gammaproteobacteria bacterium | reverse complement strand
TTAGCGCTTGATCTGGATATTGGAGACCTCGTAACCGTACATTTTACTGAGCACGTCGGTATTTCCACCGAGCGCATCTGATGCGCCTGCTGCCAACGGATTCAGCGTCACTTTCAAGATCATCGGATTTTGAGCACTATTCAAAATCACGACTTCGCCAAACCAATTTTTCGCTCGAATCGCAGAGACGTTCACGGTCTTCCCATTGACCTGTAGAGGCCACTCGATGAAATCCGGCTCGGCCTCAAGCAAGGTCAAATCTTTGAATTTGCCGTCTTCATTCGCCTGTTTGCGTAGCTTGTCGATCGCGCTCTTCAATTCGGAAACATTCCGTGCCGCTTGATTTGCCTCTGAATCAAAAACGCCGAGATTTAAAATCGTGTGGCGCGTGCGCACAAGTTCATCAAACGCATCCTGCGATAACCAGATACCGCTCTTTTCATTCTCTAAATTCTTCACGCCTTGTCCCCAATACGCTGGCAAGAAGGCGGCATGTGATGATTTAAGCGAAGCTTCCATGACTGTTCCCGTCACCGTCACCGTTTCCATTTGCGGTACCGGCGGCACAGGACCCGCCTCGCCAATGGCGCGAGGGTGACTCGCGACCTCCTTATCATATTCCGCTCGCGCTTTGATCGAAGCTGCCGTCTCCTGATCAACCGTGACATTCCAAGAAAAATTCGCCGTATTCATCGGAGCAAAGCGCGTCAGGGTTACCGTTCGTACGCCATTTTTGGATTGAAACAGATCCGGCAAAAATGCACCAAAGCCAAGTACGGTCTGGCGCACTTCAAATGTATCTCCCGGCATAAATTGAATAGCTTTCGCCGCTTCAACAGCCGATGATCCAAAGCTCACAGTGGAAGTTGTGGTTTCGGTTCCTTCATTGGAAAAAGGTAAATTTCCCAAGCGACAACCCCAGCCGCTCGCGGCTAGTAAGAACAAAACCATCCACACTCGGGTAAGGCGCATATCGGGCACTATCTTTTCGGGAAAGCAGGCTGTCGTCAACAAGCATGACAAAAACACGTTATTCGGGCATTATGTTGGCTTATGCCAAAGTCGGTGCTCGGCGTCGGATCCAAGGCCCCAAACTTCCAGCTCAAGGATGCGCAAGGCCATGACATCGTCCTGCTCAATGTATTGGAGCAAGCTCCTGTGCTGTTGATTTTTTATCCCGGCGACATGACTCCCGGCTGCACCGTTCAGCTCTGTGCTATTCGGGACGATTGGGACCGCTTCCAAGCCGCCGGCATTCAAGTCTTCGGCGTGAATCCGGCCAATGCTATCTCGCATACAAAATTTATCGATCAAGAAGGCTATCCTTTTTCTCTGCTCGTCGATCCTGATCGCAAAGTCGCAAAGAACTATGGCGCCGAACAAGATCTGATTCTGGCAAAAATCGTCAAACGTACCGTTGTCGGCATTGGCAAAGATGGAAAAATTCTCTTCTATCGACACGGCATGCCAAAAAACGCCGATATCTTAAAAGCATTTAAGAAATAAAAAACGCTCCGTTGATGAGGAGCGTTTTTTCTTAGGCCGCCTGCTTCACTGCCTTCGTTGCGAGCGCCTCTTCAATCGCCGATTTATTCCATCCGACAATCACTTGTCCGTTGATTTCAAGTACCGGTACGCCCATTTGACCGGACTTTTTCACCATCTCTTGCGCCGCATCCGAATTCGCAGCCACATCAATATCTTCGAAGGCAATATTCTTCTCCTTCAAATAATCCTTTGCGAGTTTGCAATACGGACATGTCGGCGTGGAATAGACTTTGACGGTCATATTCCCACAGTATAACACGTCTTTATTTGCCCTGTAGATATCTCAACAGTAAACGGACGCCAAATCCCGTTCCGCCAACCGGGGAATCCGGTCTTGCCTCACGCTCCGCATACGCCGGACCAGCGATATCCAAATGCGCCCACGGCGTATCGCCGACAAAACGCTTCAAGAACATCGCGCCGGCGATTGTCCCCGCCTGTCCGCGCGCTCCGATATTTTTGATAATCGCAATTTTCGATTTCACATGATCCTCATACGACAGAAACAGCGGCAATTCCCACAACGGCTCACCGGTTGATTGTCCCGCCGTAATGAGTTTTGAAATCAACTTGCGATCCGTTCCCAAAATTCCCGCAATCTCTTCACCAAGTGCGACGATACAAGCGCCAGTCAACGTCGCAAGATCGATAATAATATCTGGTTCCAATGTCTTCGCATAACAAATCGCGTCAGCGAGAACAACGCGTCCTTCGGCATCCGTATTCAGAATCTCAATCGTCGTCCCGTCCATCGCCGTCACCACATCACCCGGACGATACGCATTGCCCGACGGCATATTCTCGACAGCCAAGAAAATGCCATGCACTTCCGCATCCACTTCCAGCTGAGCAAGCGCACGGAACAATCCGATGACAGCTGCGCCTCCAGCCATATCCATTTTCATCGTCATCATTCCATCCGCCGGCTTGAGCGACAAACCACCGGAATCGAATGTGACAGCCTTACCGATAATCGCGATCTTCTTCGCCTTTGCCGATTTCGTCTGATACGTCATGTGCACACCCACCGGTTCATGCTGCGAACCACGAGCAACCGACAATGCCGCACCCATCTTCAAACGCTCCATACGTGCCTTATCTAAAATCTTGATGGAAATATTCTTGGACATTCCGGCAACTTCCTTTGCTGCTTCCGCCATCGCAAGCGGATACAGGTCCGCGGAAGTCGTATTTACGAGATCGCGAGCCAAAATCGTTCCTGCAACCATCGCCTCCGCTTCATCGCGCCCCTTTTCCATCGGCACAAGCATCGAGGCGCTCGACACAAAAATCGTCAACGACTTCGGCAAATGCTTCTTCGACTTTGCCGCTTGTTCGGCATGATATTGATGAAACACATACGAACCAAGACGCACGCCTTCAACGAGAGCGCGCATCGTTTCACGCGCACCAATCGTCGCCGGAACCGTCTCCCACATCACGCAAATAGTCTTCGCCTTTGTCTCGCGAATCCGCTTCGCCAAACATCCTCCCAATTTTCGAAACGCATCTTCATCAAGCGATGACTTCTCGCCAAGTCCAATCAACGCGATTTTCCGCGTTTTCACCCCATCAAGAATAGGCACGCAAAGCCATTCCCCTGCCCCGCCTTCAAAACCCTCCGCCTCGGCGTATTGAACAATCGATGCGTCCAAAATCTTGGCGGATAATGCCTTTTTCAATACGGGATACACCATCAAATCCCCGCCCTTACTCGGTAGTCCCTTGATAATCGAGATTTCCATATGCGCCGAGCCTAGGACGCGGTCACAAAACGAACAAGACCCCCGAAAATTCAGGGGTCTCCAATCAGATCTAGGGCCAGCTCGTATCGTAGGCGCACATGGTGCCGAGCCGCTTGCGCAGCTCCTCGGCAACATCCTTGGGCAGCAAATCCTCGAGCGGGCATTCACGTGCTTGCGGTCGCGAACGGAGATCCGGAACAAAGCGCTCGATGCGCAAACGATCCTTGCGCTCGGTTACCATGCCGATGGGACGCCGCCACTCGCTCGATCCGCTGCGGACGAGCAGCTCGAGCTCGCGCGTGGCATTGAAAGCGATCGGATAGCGCACGCTCCGCAGCATGCCGATGTCATTGGCCGTATCACCGATCGCAATGGTCTGCTCGGCAGAAACGTCGTACTCCTTGAGAATCTTGAGCGCGATGTCGCGCTTGGCATTCTCACCAGGCCAATACGTA
>CAZYKJ010000007.1:12567-17119 GCA_964648065.1 uncultured Gammaproteobacteria bacterium | reverse complement strand
CCCGACGGCGGAATGCCTGCCGTCTGCTCGGATCCCGACTACGTCGGTGTCGAGTGCAACCTGCCCATGGGCATGGTGTACAGCTCGTCGGACTTCGCATGCGCCGCCGCGATCGACAACGATCTGTGGATGAGTGACGCAGTGGGCGCATCGCCTGAGGGTGAGGTTTCTCACCTCGAGGGCGGACGCCTCCTGGTATTCCTCCACTTCGCTGGCGACAACCCTGGCATGAACATGCCGGGAAGCACTCGCCCCGAGTTCACCTGCGGAAACGACGGTGCCTGCTGGCTCAACTGGATGAACCCCAGCTCGAACTTCAGTAAGTGCCGCGTGACCTTCGAGGCAGCGTCCGGAGGACCTGGCTGCGACCTCGCAACGGTCGACTGCTTCACTCCGGGGTCCGCGACTCCGATCACGAACCACGGCTACTACGCTGGCTCTCTCTGAGCCGTGACCAACTGATAACGCCCCTCCGATTCACATCGGAGGGGCGCTTTCGTTTATGGGGCTAGTTCACCACTTTCACGAAGTTGTAACGATCCAGGATAAACAATCCATGGACGAATGCTCGCATGAGAGGTGTTAGGATAATTTTCATTACATTCACTATCTGGCAATACTACATTTCCTGGCACACCATTCGCCCCAGTTGCACGAGTGTTTATTCGAATATTTTGCTTAGCAGAACCCAATGTCGATCCCGCCCAGCATCCGCCATTCGGGTGGCGTACTTGAGCTGTTGCGAAGTTGTCGTCTGGGAAACCGCCAGTCGTGGATGAGCGGCACTCTCCGGTGCACCAGCCCCAGTTGTCTTGGAGCATGACGCGCGGGGTGAAGCGGCATTGGCGCAAGGAAGCGTCGAAGCAGCCGCCGACCGGAGCGAGATTTTCGAGACAGACATCGCCCGGAGCACAACCCGTATTTGATCCAGGGGTCGGACAGGTACGGTTGGAGTCGCGCGAGCAGCGGAATTCATTTGTACATGTCGGCAAGTTCGCGACTTGATCAGCACCGCAGGAGTACAAGTGCGAGAAGTCGAAGTAACCAACCTGACAGGCGTCGGAACTGTTGCCGAAGCGTGTGCGAATCGTACAGGTGTCGGCAATGCCACTTGAAGTCGTACAGTCGGCATTCGTGTGACAGGCCAAGTTTTGATTTTGTGCACAGTATCCGACGGTCACACATTGTCCGAGACCGGCGGCACAGTCGGCGTCGGTTTCACAGGTGAGACCTGGGACACCGGAACATTCGCGCTGAACGCCACAGAACGGTTTGCGATTCTTGAGACGCGTGTCGTCCAAGCGCTGTGTCTGACTGTCACCCCAATCGATGACGGTTTCGCGCAGCGGCATCTGGTTCGGATCAGCCCATGCGTAGAAGCGAAGTGTGGACTTGTGCGTTCCTCCGCCGACGTTGATCGCGCCTTCGGTTTGACCATTGAAGTCGAAGCGGTCGACGCTCGAAACTTCACATTGGCCAGGCGACGGACAGTTGCGCGTATTCGGAGCAGCGACGCGCGGTGGGCCCGGGTTGTAGTAGGCCATGAAGCGGAAGGTTGCGGCGCTTGCACCCGTGAATCCGAGACGTGTCGGCGTGTACATGCCGAGGGTGTTGTCGGTCGGGAGCGGATAAGGGCCGTGCGGATCGATAGAACCTCCGGCGCTTGTATCGTTCAACTTGTATGAGACGAGTCCGCAGAATTCATCATTCGGATCCGGACACAAGTCAGTGCGCGGCTGATATCCACCGGAGTTGGTACACAAGTTATTGTCCTTGTCCGGATTTGCTTCCGTAGTAACCACGTCTGTTGAGCCAGGCTTCAGACATGCAGCAGTAGGACTGCCATCTGGATCGGAAACCGAGAGACATGAGGACTTGATAGCCGCTTTTCTCGCATCCGTATAGTCGGCGGACATACATGATCCGATGGTACCGGCGACATTACCGTATGCCGGCCAACAGATACTGCTATCGCGAACACCACCGTTACATCGTCCGAGCTCGTACGTGGCGGTGTGACAAGCTGTAGCCGCTGGAACCGAGAGGAACTGACAGTCCTGACTTGCTCCACCGTAACAGTAAATCTGTTCTTCATGATTCGCGACATCGATTCCCGCACGAGTCAGTGCCGTCGCATCAGAACCGGTGAACTGACACACGCCTGGGAAAACACCACCTGTTGTGACACATGTACCCGTGAGCTTAACAGGGCAGTCGAAGCTTTGCGCCTCCGGTGACGAGCACGGACGTGTCGAATCCGTAGGAGTACCTGCCGCATCCGTTCCGGAAATATTGCTACCGATATTGTTTTGACAACCGAATGCACTGACCGGAAGTTTGCCGGCTTGCTCGGTCGAGTATTCGTTGGTCGAGCCGGATTTACGCCAGAAGCCAGGACGGATTTCTGCCCAGCCGACACGCGGAGCACAGGAATTAACGACGGACTTCACCGTTCCATCACGCTTCGCAAAGCTAGGAACGCGACAGATTTCCGGGTTTTCGGAACATTCGAATGGTCGGTTTACGTTCGAGGAGCCGTCACAGACGCGGAAGTTCTGCGCTTCTGAAGGAGCGAGGTTCGTACACGTCGTGCTGTCGACGCCACACGTGTTACTTGCTGTGGTCGTAGCACTGAATGGCGTACAACGCGTTCCTTGGAACGGACCGTCCATACAGACCTTGTCCGTCTTGGTTACCGGCAAGAACTGGAAGCGGTAGACGCGATAGATGCGCGCGAACAAGTTGGACAACATCGCCCAATTATCTTTCGGAATCGGATTGTTGCGCGTGATGGTGCGCGACGGCGGCGCAAGCCATGTCGGCGGATTGAGCGGCGAGAAGCCGGTGATTTCCGAACCGGTCTGGAAAAGCGGATCTTTACCTGCCGGTCCCGTGTTGATGGCGCTCGAGAACGGCGAAGCGTTATCCGAGTACTGCAAACCCGTGGCTGGCTCGCGGAAGTCACCCTTGCTCCAAACGCGATCCGTGAATGCGGCGTCCTGATTGGAATCGCGGCTCTTCACTTCGGCCAACTCCTTACACACGCTTGCCGTGCCGACATCCACGTTCATGTAGATGTAGCGCTGATCTCCGCCGGTGTCGCCTCCACAAGCCGAAACCCAGAAGCCGACGAAGCGCCATGGACCTTGCACGTCATTTGCCGTGAATCCACCGGTTGCCGGAACTGAGGTGCGCGAGGCGACTGATTCGAAGACGGCACGAACAGCAAAGTACGGCTTACTTTCCGAACAGCTGGATTGAATCGGATCGCGACGAATGTCGAGCAAGCTGCGGACAATCGTGTCTGTCGGCAAACCGTCCGGGCCGAGACGCTGGAGACCGTAGAATTTCTTTTGATTATCCGAGCGATAATTCAATTCCCAATATTTCATGTAGCACTTCTGGCTATCGCGACCGACACAGTCAACCTGATACGGAGTACCGTTCTTGGTTGCGTACACACTTTCTTGGCCGCGTGTCAGGAAGGAATTGTAATGCTCAAAGAACTTGCGGCGCCATTCGGAATCGGCTTGGCGATTGGAGCTGGCATCGTCGTAATTGACGTTTCCAATACCATCAACCCATGCAGCTTGATAACCACAAGCGATACGTCCGGCTGCGCCGTTATCGATAGGACTGATGCGGAAGTACGAGATAACATTATCGCTCAATTGAGCGTCGAGGAAGTCGGCGCGCGCAGCTTTGTTGCCAGCACTATCATTACTTGAGAACTCATCGGAGCTGTCATTCGTAGGAAGACCGAGGATTCCGAGCGTCTGAGTAATGCTGTCGTCATTAATGCGCAAGAAGTATTCGCCATAGCCGTTGCCTGCGTCGATGAGACGGATAGCATTCGTGTCTTTGGACGTGGAGCCATCGCTATCGGTTGAGCCGGCACTTCCCTGCTGATCGTCGTCCGCCAATTCACAGTCTGCCGTAGCAGTGTAATACGAAGCCGGAGCTACGCCGTAAATGGAAGCAAAGTAGTTTTGATCTTCGCCAAGCACGCCGTTGTTGTCGCCGGAAACCCAGTCATCGTTATAGTCAATCTTATCCATCCATCCTGCATAGAAGCGTAGGCGACCACGGCGGTTACCGCCAAAGATATCGCTGTCCGAGGCGTGATCCCAGTCATCATCGCCGGCATAGTACATGCTGGAGATCTTCACTTCACGATTTCCGTCGCCCGAACCGTTATGCGGAGAATCGAATTCGGAAATGGATTGCCATGTGAGCGTTGTTTTTGTCGGCTTTTTGACCGGCGAGGTGCAGTAATATTGACCGGAGTTTTGCGGCGGCATGTAACCGGATGTCGGCTGATAGTGATAGGCATCCTTGTCGCCGAAGAGTACCGGAGTCGGATTCCAGGTCAGACATGGCTTACTGCTTTGATCAGCGCCGAGTACGCGCGTTTCATCACGTTCAAGACATTGACCAAAGACGCCGCGGATAATTTCGAGCTTGTTGAACGCGATACAGTGACCGCCGCCTTCTACCGGTCCACAGGACTGCGCGGCATTGGATGCTTCAGCGCCGCCGACAACCTGAGCCT
>CAZYKJ010000007.1:10774-12557 GCA_964648065.1 uncultured Gammaproteobacteria bacterium | reverse complement strand
GATGAACCCGCGGAGAAAATCGTGGACGGAATACAGGATTGACCATCGCGCGGACCGCCCTGACAAATACCGGCCGGAACGCCTGAGGAAAGCGGATCGAAGAATTTGCTGACAGCGGCAGAACCGTAGTCGGCGCGCTTGTAGCTACAGGAACAGTCTTCGCCGAATTCACAGGTATTCGCGCTATTGAATCCTACGACCTTGGTGACAGCCTTTGGCGGATTTTTGGTCAAATCCCATTCGGTAACGAAGGAAGTCGGGAATGGAGAATCGGCTTCCGGATTAGCGCGACATTCGGCCGGAGGGAAGGCATTGGTGAGCGTCGGATCGGATTTTGGATCGGCAAGAGAGAAGCGCGTGGAGACGTTCTGGAAGTTATAGTTGTCGCCGCCGGATTTGACTGGGAGATAACACTTGAACTTGCCTGCATTCGCCAATGTACATTCCGACTTGATGTAGTAACCGATAATTCCTGTAGACACATGCTGACACAGGCCGAGCGACGGATTCGCTAAGCCGACAGGGGTACCATCAAGAATAACCGCTTCATTCGGACCAGATGTACGGATCGATGTACATGCTCCGGTAAGCGGAAGCACGCGACTCGGCGGCAAGTCGATTGCCGTTGCCAAGCGATAGTCCAAGGCGAAACGATACTTGTTTTCGTCGACATTGTTCGCACCATCGGCTCCGACTTTGGCCGTCACCAAATCCGTGACTTGGAATGCTTCCGGAATCGCGTAGCCGGAATAATCCTTTTGACCAAGACCCACCGGTCGAGCTGTATAGGCGTTGATGTCGAAGAATTTGCCTTTCTGCATCACCAATTCCGTCGAGGTCGCACTGCGATCGACATAGTTGCCGCAGAAAATGTCTCCCGGCTTGCCTGTTCCAGCGTCACACAATGCGACATTGGTACAAATTTCTTTGTAGCGATTCGTTGCTTGATCGAAGACGGTTTCGGAACTCTTACAGCCGAGCCATTGCGCACAATCGCGGTCGATTTTTACTTTGAGCAAGACGTTGGCGTCGGAAGTCGTGCTGTTGGTTGCTACACAAGACGGATCTGTCGGGTTCTGGAAACAATTGATGGCAGCTGTCGGGCGATAGTCGTTGTTGGCGTATTTTTGATATGAGGCGGCGACGGAGTAGCTCAAGATCGGATCGTTTTGATCACGCATCAGCACACAACCGTTAGCCACATCGACTTGGCCTTCACACGATTTCTTATCAAGACGATCGTTATTGATATAGAAGTATGGCTTGCCTGTGCGATGCAAGACGTCGCTCGTATCGTTTACGTCGCGGAACTCGGTACACTCCCCTGCCGTTTGCGGACAAGAGGCGCTCCAGCCGGTGTAGACCGTGTCGCCGCGCGTCGGCATCGGGAAGGTTCGGCCATTCTGAAGAGCTTCCGGGTAACACGGAGTAACGGTGCCGCTGATAAACCAGCCGTCATACTCGCCCGGAGCCAAGGTCGAGAGCACGGAACCAACTGGAGCTCCCGGGAAATCGGCGCTCGACAAGCGCTGACCTTCTTTGAATTCACAGACTTTATTTTGCGGATCGCGGAAGTAATCCTTGGAGCCGCTATGCGTGAATTCTTCGCAGAATTGCTCGGAAGGCTTACACAAAGCCTCGCCGTACTTGGTGATGTCATCCTTATAGTAGACGGTCGTGAATCCGGTGATCGTTGCGTGATCCGGCGAGTAGGTCGGCTTACCGAAGGCGCGACAAGACGCATTCTCCCTCTTACAAACCTTGGACGGATCGTAAACCAAGT
>CAZYKJ010000007.1:0-10764 GCA_964648065.1 uncultured Gammaproteobacteria bacterium | reverse complement strand
GACTTGGGCGGCGTCGTTGTAAACCGGAACGCGCGGCGAGTCGTTCAAGCCAAAGGTTTCAGAATATGGGCTGTCAGAGTTGCGGGTGTCGACGAAGGCTCGGCAACCGATTCCTTCGGCACGGCACAAGCGCGTGAAGCGGAAAGCGTTCACTTCGCGCGAGAAGCGATCCTGGTAGGTGCGGCAACCAAGCATGGCTTGCGGTTCCGGAACACCCGAGAAGGAACGATCACAAATGGCCGGCGTATTCCACGTGTCTTTGATGACAAAGGCTGTGTCGCGAATGCGCTCGATGCGGACTTCATCGAGGAAGACCACGCGCGGACCGGCGCCACCCATACTAATGACAAGCGTGGATGAAACGCTCGAGGCGGACGGGAATAATCCGACGGTGAAGCGCTGCCAATCCGTGGAAAGCGTAACTTGTCCGACATTGGCCGGCGTTGCACCCGGAGCAGCCGAGTCGCGCATGCCAAAGTTGAGCGTCAAATCGTTACGACCGGCGGCCTTGGCCCAGAAGCTCACGCGATACAAACCGTCAGACGCCGAGGTAAAGCTCGCAGATGTAACCGGTGTCGTTTCATTCAAGCGCAAACTCGAGTCGCCAACCAAGAGCGATTCCGTGCTGATGGTTCCGGCGCTGAAGGCACCGCGTCCCGTGCGGAAGCTTTCGTTCAAAGCAACTTGAACGTTACCGGCCGAAGGACCAGCGTAGGCGCGACAATCCGCTGCCGTTGCCGGACAGGAACGGCTCTCGCCAAGATACGCCGAGTAAATACACTCGCCGCTTGTCGTGTTGTAGTCGCCGCCGGTTTTGGCACAGTCGTCACGACCCGTGGAGCGCGAGATGCGCAAATTCGTACAATCATCCGTCGACAAGATGGTCTGCGAGTAATAGCGATAGAAAACTTGACCGTCACGATCGTAGAATTGGCGACAGTCTGCGTCGATACCGGTGCGCCACAAGGCTTCATTACAAGAACCAGGTTCTTTGAAGGTTCCGTCAAAGCCGCGCTTCGACAACGTTTGCGGACCGGCCGGCGAAACTCCGGACTCGGAAATCAACGAGAAGGTGCGCAACTGGAAGCCGGCCGTTTCCGAACCCTCCCATGTAAAGAAGGTCTTGCTCAAAGCGGCGTCCGGCTTGCGACAAGCGCGGAGATAGCTCCAGAACGTTGCCTGCTCCCCTCCTGCGGCCGAAGCGGCGACATTAGTAAAGGCAGCACAACCCACGTTCTCCTGCTTACACTGCTTGGCGGTTGGCGGAATAAAGTAGACAGAAGTTGCGTCGGTCGGATCTGAGAAGCGCGCATCCGGATCGTTGACGAGATCAAAAGCTGTCGGCTGTTTGCGGAATTCGGCGTAGCCGACACATTCCTGCGGACAAACATCATTGGTTGTGAGAATAGCCGGAACTTCCGGACCGCCCTGCTTATCCGTGTAACCCTGACAGCCGGCATCAACTTGTCGGCAAATCTTGGCGTAATTTCCACAGACCGAAGGATCAGAAGCCAAACCTTTGCACTGGAAATCATCCGGAGCGACCTTCATGTACAGCGAGGCGAGATCCGTGTTGGTTCCTTGAATAAAGTCCGTTGCAAATTGCCCTTCTTCGAGCTGAACGGCATCGACAAGCGCGCCAGAGCCATCAACTTCGATGGTGGCGTAGCGTGTCGAGGAAGCGGCGAGGAAGGAACATTCCAATCTCTGCCAATTGTCATCAACCGGACGGCCCGAGGTATTGATACGCGGCTGATTGACGCCTGGGGTCAAATCACAACCGGAGCTGCGGAAGACAGTGGAAAGTTCGCCAGCCGGAGACTCGACACGAGCCGCACCCGGAGCGCTGGAGTATTGACGGACCGTAATCGTGACATTCGGACCTGCTCCATTGGCACGCAGCCAGCCGGAAATCGTGTAGAGACGCTGTGATTGCACGTCGACATCTTGGCGGAAATGGTTTGCAGGATCAGCGGCAACCGTTCCATGAAGAGCCTGGCGGCCGGAAGCGACCGTCGGAGGGACATAGGCACCGGCAACAGAACGCGTCCAATGCTCGAGATCCGTCGAAGCGGCGTTCAATGTTTCAAAAGACGCATTCTGAATGAAGTTCAGCGCCGGCTTACCGAGCTCGCTATCAAGAAGATGCGTACAACCCTCATCGGATGCGGCACATGTCTCGAGCGTCTTATCGAAGAAGACTTGGCCAGCGGCTGCCAAACCGGCGGTTGTTCCGGTTGCTTTCCACTCCCCTGTCACCTTTCGGCTCGTGGCATACGAAAGACAGCCAACATTATCCGCGGAACAAACAGAGTAATCGAGCGTATTGCGGTTAAAGGAAACCGATTGACCCGTACGGCTCGCGTAATTGCGGCAAGAAGCAAATTCCTGCGGACATTCGTCGGCATTGAAACGGTAAACGGACTTGTCTGCGACGCAATAACCGTAACCACCGATACATTCGCCCTTATCGTTACGCTGGAGACAAGTTTCAATGTCGCGGCATTCTTCGCGGCGCTGGCCAAGACGATTGCTGATCAACGTTTCGCCGTAACCAGTCAACTGACATTGCTGCTGGAAGGAGGTAATCACCCAGTTCGGATCAACGAGCTTACACCATGGATGATCGGCGTCGCGCTTGCCGGTCGAGTTACAGACGGAGAAACCTTCGACCACTTCGCGCAAGGTCACACAACCGCCGGCACCGGCACAGCGATCGATGTTGACTTGCGAGTTGGCGGCAAATTCCAAACCAACCGGAAGAATACGCATGGCGCGCAGCTTCTGGAGGTTGCCGGCGCAATACGCGTAGTTGTAGCAATTGCGGTCCTGATTCTCGCGGACGCTCGTAACCGGAATCAAACGCCAGTCGGCCTTGAGCAAGCCGCCATCCATGGCTTTGCGAATGGTTTGATTGCCATCCGTCGTCTTGCCTTGGATAAGCTGGGCCAAGTTTTGATCAGCTGCACAGTTCCACAAGCCGCGATTATCCGGACACGCGATGAGCTCGCCACCAATTTCGACTTCGCTCACGCGCAACAATGAAACGTTTTTCAAATCGATATTAGCTTTGCGCGTGTCATTCTTACTGCGCGAGAAAACCAAGTCCGGACTGTTGTAGCCTTGAAGCGTCGATTGCGTGGAGAAGTCAAAGGCACCGATAATACCCTTCTCCATAATGCGCTGCAGCAATTTGTTGGCGAGCGTATTGATGAAGAGCGAGGCCGTGTACGAAGCGAGCTGGCTGAAACCCTGTTCGAAGGCCGTGCCCATGGTTGCCAAGAACGCATCCGACTCGGATTGAGACGGCTTGCGAACCAATTCTTCTTCGGTTTGTGCTTTGACCGTGGTTGCCGGCGTCTTGATATCGCCGGAAACCTTGTCCGTGACGGACTTGAATCCCCCGCCCTCTTCACGATCCTTGGTTGCCTTCTCGACCTCGCCTTGGATTTGCGAGACGGAACGGCCGAGAATAGTTCCGCTAATACCGAGACCGGAGCCGTTGGTGCTGAAGCTCGCCGTCACGAAGTTGGAAACCTGCGCATTCGTCAGGGTCGTATAAACGCTTTGATAGCTCTGAATGATTTGCTGAAAATCACAACGCGGACGCGGACGAGAGGTGACGGTCGAGTCCAGACCCGGAATGGCGTTGCTGATGGAAATCTGCAAGTTCAACAATTGATTCGGCGTTGGCGGACGGCAAAGATTGAATCCGGCTCGATCTCCCGTAAAAAAGTTCTCGGACAATGAGCCGATGAATTCTCCGGCAGTATCTTGTGCAACATTCTCTAAATAATGACCAAAGCCCTGGTTGAAGGCGAGCGCGGACTGTCCGGTTCCGCCATTGGCGATGTAGTTGGCGGCATCATAAGCGATTTGTCCGGCGAATGTTCGAGCAGCGTTAAAGAACGCGACAACGGCTGCTTGTGCCAATGCATGCAGAATTTCATCAATGACTTGATTGGTTTGATCCGGAACGTTTTCCAAAACCGTGACCGGCAAGCCGGCTTGAGCCGTGAAGGTCATGAGCGGTCCGCCCACGATCATGAACGAAAAGACCGTTCCGAGCAGGACGGCGATCAATCGTTTGGCAGACAAGCGTGGAATCATACCTGTTTACGGAGTTGGTGAAGTAGAACTTGCCTGGGCTGCCGTCTTGGCCAAACCCTCGCGCATTTTAAGAACTTGCTGATACGTCGCAGTGTACACGGCGCGCACGGCATCATCATTCAGTGCGCCGAGCTTATCCGTCGCGACCAAATTATACTTGGTGAGCGCGGTACGCATATCCGCAACCGTCAACGATGCAGGGTCTTTGGCGTCCTTGATGAATTGCTGAGGTCCGGTCAAGCCTGCCGGTGCATTCGGATCATTAGTCGTCGCAAATTGCGTGACATTGATCAAATCGCTAAAGCTCGAGCTAGCGCTTCCGGTTGGCTGCTGATTATCGGTTTGCACGCAGGACTCGAGCGGACAATTCGGATCGGAGTTTTGCGCGATCTCGATTGCATCCGGCACGCCGTCGGAATCCGTGTCGGCGAGATACGGCGACGTTTTATATTGATACAGTTCGGAGTAATCGCTTAAGCCGTCATGATCGGTGTCCTTGGTTTTGGAAGCTTCCAATTCTTTTTGCGCGGAATCTTGTTGAGCTAAAAGAGCTTGCGCCGGCTTCAAAACACTGCGCGAGATTTGGAATGGCGCAATGACGCTGGATCGAAGATAAAAGACAGACATGACAAGAGCTGTGGAACCGCAAAGCGTAAGAATCGTTAAAGAAAAGCGCGTCTCCATCGGTAAGGAACGCCACGATTCTTTGACACGCTCAAATGGCGCCAAAGGCATGTGCGTATCATAGCAGAAAAAATGACGTAAAGGGAGCGGGAGAAACTGTGGAAGGATCGGCGCATGACAAAAGACAAAAAGAATGTAGAATACCGAGTAATGGAACAGGAAAAAGGATTATGGTTTGAGACCTCTCATGAGGGTCAGCTATCCGTCGACGTATTTCGTGACGGAAATCAATTAGTGATTCGATCAACCGTTGCCGGCGCAAAACCTGAAGATATCGATGTTTCCGTCAATGGCGATTTATTGACGATACGCGGACATCGCGAGAGTAATCGCGAGATCAATGAAGATGATTGGTTTCATCAAGAATGTCATTGGGGCGCCTTCAGCCGCAGTTTGATTCTCCCTTTGGAAGTCATCTCCGACCAAGCGGATGCGACCTTGCGTGATGGCGTCTTGGAAGTCAGGATTCCAATCAGAACAGCGGGAAAGACCATCAAAGTAAAATGAATCTCCTTGAAGTCCGCCAGAAAGGCGGGAAAATTGCTTCCACCTCCCTCATCGTTATCGCGATTACGGGCGGACTTTTGGCTTCGGTACTCGCCGGACTTGCAGCGGCGGCTTACGGTTATGAAATCGCGTTCAAAAACAAGATGTTTCCCGGCGTTTCCGTCGCCGGCGTCAAATTGGACGGCTTGACGCGGGATAAAGCCGAAGGCGTCTTGCAGCAGCGCATCAATCAAATTTTGGATAATGGTTTTAATTTCCGTATTGGTAGCGACACGATTCATTTGCCGCGTACAACGGAATCGCTTGATGATCCGGACTTGTCGCAGGATCTTGTAACGTACGATGTGGCGAAGGCTGTTGATCAGGCGTATCAGGCAGGCAGAAGCGGAACATCGGTGCAAAATGCGTTTGAACGCATTCGCCTGTACATGCAGAGCCGACCGATTGATTTGCCGACAAGCGTGAATCGTCATTTAGCCGAATCGCTTTTGTCCGGCCAAGTTGCGTCGCATTTGTCGGCGGTTCGCGATGCGGATTTGAAGATCAAGATTTCGACGTCGACGGCGGAAGGTTTTGTGACGGAAATTACACCGGAACAGGTTGGTTTAGCCGTTGATTTGGCGCCGGCACTGGATGCGATGGAAGCGCAAGCGAAGCGGCTCGAAATACAGCCGATTTCCCTGCGGACGATTCGTATTGAGCCGACGCTCACGGCCGCGGAGTTGCAGGGACTCTCGAAGGATGTACCGGCTTGGCTTAGCTATGCGCCTTTTGTTGTCACGACGGATCAGAAAAAAATGACGGTAACGAGCTCGACGATTGCGGAATGGTTGAGCGCGAGCTCATCGAATAATGGAAGCGTGTTTTTGGCCTTGAATCCGGAAACGATCGAGAAAACCATGGCCACCTTTACGGCGGACTATTTGAAAGAACCGCGTGATGGCAAGCTTGTCTTGAATGATGATGGAAGTTTTAAGGAATTCGTGGCGCCGGTAGAAGGACGTCGCGTGGATGGTGAAAAGACCATTCAAGACATGTTAGCCGCTTGGGCGCATGGATCGTCGAGCTCGCCGATCTCGTTTTCGTTAATCGTCCCCAAAATCACAGGTGAAGATGCAGAACGGCTCGGTATTCAGGAATTGCTTGGCGTTGGACAGTCGTTTTTCTCCGGATCTCCTTCCAATCGAAGACGAAATATCGCGCTTGGGGCCAAACACATGAATGGCGTTTTGATTGCGCCGGGCGAGACATTTAGCCAGCTCGGTGCATTAGGTCCGGTGGACGGTCCGCATGGATGGCTGCAGGAATTGGTAATCAAAGACAATAAAACCACGCCGGAATATGGAGGAGGGTTGTGCCAGGTTGGAACAACGAGCTTCCGCATGGCTTTGGCTTCGGGATTGCCGATTGTGGAACGCCGCAATCACAGCTATCGCGTCCGCTACTATGAACCGGCTGGTACGGATGCGACGATTTACGATCCGGCACCGGATTTCCGCTTCAAGAACGATACAAGCTCAACGATCCTGGTCACATCAGAAATGAGCGGCGATATGCTCGCTTTCTACGCTTGGGGAACCAAGGATGGACGAGTCGCAGAACAGACAACGCCTCGGCTGTACAACATCACGCCACCGCCGCCCGCAAAAACGATTTTGACAACGGATTTGCCCGTCGGAAAAAAGAAGTGCACGGAAGTCGCCCATGCCGGAGGAACGGCAAGTTTTGATTATACGGTTACGTATGCGAGCGGTGACGTGAAAAAGGAGAACTTTACAAGCTTCTATCGACCATGGGGCGCGGTTTGCTTGGTTGGAGCCACAGCGGAAGAAGTAGCGGCTCAAGCAACCCAAATTACCGAGCCTTTGACCCCTTGACGTATCATTGACTTGTGCTTTCTTTTATGGTATATAGAAGTCAGCACATTTGAGCCGCCTAGGCTTTTTCTGACGGCGGGCTCATTTTTTGTCTCTCTAGACAGCGTTAGATCGTTCGTTTCGGATCAGCATGTCAGCCTATTGACAGTTATCCACAGGTCTGCTAATATAGGGCAAGTTTCACAAGTCACCGGATCTACCAACGTTGGAGCAATCCGCGTCCACGACAAGCATGGGATCTTTACGCAGGGTGCCGCAGGTCTTCGGACTCGCTCTCCCCTATGAAAAGGTTTCTTGGATGCGGATTGCTCGAGCGCTGGTCGAAAAGAAAGCCCCACTGATCGCAAGATCCGTGGGGCGTTTGTTTTAATGCGATGTGTACTTTTCTGCGTCGAGTGCGGCCATGCATCCGGATCCGGCGGCCGTAATCGCTTGTCGATAGCGGGAGTCTTGGACATCGCCGCAGGCAAAGAGGCCTTCGATATTGGTTTTGGACGTACCGGGAATGGTTTTGACGTAGCCTTTTTCGTCCAAATCGACCAAGCCTTTGACCAACGAGACATTCGGTTCGTGACCGATAGCTGCGAACACACCGTCGATTTTCATCTCTCGAGTTTCGCCGGAGACAGTGTCTTTGAGCATCACGCCTTCGACTTTATCGGCGCCGAGAATATCAATGACTTCCGTATTCATCATGATTTCGATTTTGGGGTTGGAACGGGCGCGATCCTGCATGATTTTGCTGGCGCGGAATTCGTCACGACGATGCATCAAGTAGACTTTGTCGGCGAAACGGGTGAGAAAGGACGCTTCTTCCATGGCGCTGTCTCCCCCGCCGACGACGATGACGTTTTTGCCTTTGAAGAAAAAACCGTCGCAAGTGGCGCATGCGGAAACGCCTTTTCCGTACAAACGCTTTTCATTGTCGAGACCGAGACGGCGGGCTGTGGCGCCGGTCGACAAAATAACGGTCTTGGCTTGATAGGTTTTACCTTTGGCCGTGATTTCGAAGCCACCCTCGATTTGCTTGAGCGAATCGACCATTTCGGAGATGACTTCGGTGCCGAAACGCTTGGCTTGCTTGCGCATCACATCCATCAATTCCGGTCCTTGGATGCCATGCTCAAAACCCGGATAGTTTTCTACTTCCGTGGTTGTCATGAGCTGGCCGCCGGGCTCGAAGCCTTCGAAAAGGGTCGGCTTCAAATCAGCGCGGGCAGCATAGACGGCAGCGGTCCAGCCCGCAGGACCGGAACCGATGATGATGACGTTTTGCATTTTAATTGATGTATGAAGCGAGCTTCGCGAGCAATTCTTCCTTCGGCATTGCGCCGACAAACTTTTCGACTGGTTCACCGTTCTTGAAAATCACAAGCGTCGGAAGCGACATGATTCCGTAGGCCATGGACGTTTTAGAATTTTCATCCGCATCAAGCTTTCCAATTTTCAATTTGCTCTCGTCAATTTCATGCGAAAGTTCTTCGACGATCGGGCCGAGCACGCGGCAAGGCGGGCACCAAGTCGCCCAGAAGTCGACCAAGACTGGCGTCGGGTTTTTCAAAACTTCGGTATCAAAATTAGCGTCAGAAAAAATATGGGCCATATGTTTTGATAGGTTTTATCGGAACGTCTCTACTTTACGCGTCTTGGACTCTTCCGTATAGGCATCGATGCGGTCTCCGGCCTGGAGCTTGATTTTGCCCTTGTAGGACATACCGCATTCAGTTCCGGCACCCACTTCTTTGACCGCGGATTTGCCGCTCTGAAGAGATTCAATCGTGCCTTCGCCGATGATTTCGTTGTTGCGGAATACACGCAGTCTCGCACCTGATGCGAGTTTGCCTTGGCGGACGCGGAGACCGACAACCATGCGTCCGGTTTCGGTGCGGAAAATGGCGGCAACCTCGGCCGAGCCGAGTTCCGTGATCACAACTTCTTGCGGCAAGAGTTTATTCAAACGCTCGACAACATCGTCGAAGAGATCGTAAATAACTTTGGCGACTTTGACATCGACTTCTTTGTCGCGAGCTTTGCTCATGACCGGCGGCGGAATCATCACGTTGAAACCGTAGACCACGGACGGCTTGGAATTGGCGGCGCGCTCGATGTCGCTTTCCGTTACATTGCCAAGACCGTTTTGAATCACTTCTACGCCGACGAGTTCATGCTTAATCTTTTCGAGCGTGCCGAGAATAGCTTCAAGAGAACCAAGCACGTCGGTTTTGATGACGATGTTGAGCATCGTTTTCTTCTCGCCTTCCTCCCCTTCTGTCGGGGCAGCCTTGGTGGCGGTGAGCGTTTCGACGGTTTGACGGCTGACGGTTTTGTTCTTTTTCAATTCCAAATCCTTCGGATTTTCCGGAACTTCCATGATGTCACCGACAGACGGTGCGACTTTGAAGCCGAGAATTTTCACCGGCATGCCAGGCAAAGCGATGTCGACGGTTTTACCATTCCAATCACGCATCATGCGGACGCGGCCATAGGCGGTGCCGGCAATTCCCATCCAATCATTGCGATTAAGCGAACCGTTTTGAATGATGACGGTGGCAACCGGACCTTCGCCTTTGTCGATGTGGGATTCGATGACGGTTCCTGCGGCGCGCGTATCCGGATTAGACATGATGCGTTCTTTCTCGACTTCGGCGACGAGAAGAACGAGATCGAGCAGCTCATCGATACCCGTGCCCATTTTTGCCGAGATGCGGGCCATCGGGACCGAGCCTCCCCACTCTTCGACGTTGACGCCGCATTCTGCGAGCTGACCCATCACGCGGTTCGGATCAGCATCCGCCTTATCAATCTTGTTCATCGCGACGATGTACGGAAGTTTGGCAGCTTGAATGATGTTGATCGCTTCTTTGGTTTGCGGCTGAACACCGTCGTCAGCGGCAACAACAAGAATAGCAATGTCGGCAACTTTGGCACCACGCGAGCGCATGACGGTAAACGCTTCGTGACCCGGAGTGTCGATAAAGGTCAACGCCTTACCCTTCTTTTCCACCATGTAGGCACCGATGTGCTGGGTAATTCCGCCGGATTCCCCTTCCATGATATGCGTCGAACGAATCGCATCGAGCGTGCGCGTCTTTCCGTGGTCTACGTGACCCATGACAACGACAACAGGCGGACGCTCTTTGAGGTCAACCTTTTCGACATTCGACAAAATTTCTTTGAGACGATCTTGTGATTCTTCGGAGGCCTGAATCTCGGCTTCTGTTTCCGACTCGACGGTTGCCTTGTATCCAAGTTCTTCGGCGATGATGCTCGCGGTCGTGTAATCGATGCGCTCGTTTTGCGAGGCGAGAATACCGGCCTTCATGAGTTGCTGAATCACGCGCGTAACCGGAAGCTCAAGCTTACCGGCGAAATCGCGGACGGAGATGACATGCGGGAGAGCGACTTCGCGATTCTCCGGAACCGAGCCGTCCTTGGTGACGACGGCGGATTGACGGACGAGCGTGTCGCGCAAACGTTCGCGGCGGGAATTCTCCAACCACTTCTTGTAGATCTGATCGGCGATGCGATCATCGATTTTGATGGCGCGCGCTCCAATATCAAATCCGAGCTCCGGCAATTTGCCCAA
>CAZYKJ010000006.1:15141-17753 GCA_964648065.1 uncultured Gammaproteobacteria bacterium | reverse complement strand
ATGCAACAAAAGAATCGCTGGACGAAGTGTTGAAATCCGCCCAGCAAGGTCCGACATCGCTCGGTTCAGATCCGGAAACAGGCTTACCGATCTTCCTTCGCAATGGCTCCTACGGCCCATACCTCCAGCTCGGTGAAGAAGTTGAAGGAGAAAAGAAAAAACCGAAACGCGCCAGCATCCCGAAAACGATCCCCCTCGAAACCCTCGATCTCGAGAAAGCGCTTTCAATTCTCGCCCTTCCGCGCCTTCTCGGCTCTCATCCGGATAGTGGTAAGGAGATTCGTGCAGGACTTGGCCGTTTTGGGCCCTATATTGTCCATGACGGTGATTTCCGCTCCATCAAGGGCGAAGATGACGTTTTGACGATCACGCTCGCGAGAGCCCTCGAAATGCTTGCCCAGCCAAAAGGAACGCGCGGCGGCGGAACAGGCAAGGAAATCGGCAAACATCCGGACGACAATAAGCCGGTAACACTCAACTCAGGAAAATACGGCAATTACGTTAAACACAACAAGACAAACGCCACACTTCCAAAGGACATGAAACCGGAAGATGTCACATTGGAAAAAGCGCTTGAACTTCTCGCGGCAAAAGAAACAAAAGCGCCCGCAAAAAAGCGAGCGCCCCGTAAAAAGAAGGAAAAACCGACGGAAGAAGTTAGCGCCGAGTAAAATACTTCCAAAACTTCAAACCATCGACAAATTTACCAACCGCTTGGCCAGCACGGCCAGGCGGTTTTGGTTGTTCAGGCATCGAAATCACCTCATGAGGATTTGCTTGGAAATGACGTTGCGTAGGCGCCTCAAAAACAGCAGGCACTTCCTCTGTCGTTATCGGAGCATCAGCTTCATGAATCTCTTCATCTTCCGGTTGCTCCAAATACTCCTCATACATCTTCGAATACACAGCCTCGGCTTGATCTGCCTTCATTCGATGATCAGAAATCGCTTGCTGATCTTCACGGCCACCCGAAATCGCACCTTGCTCGAATTTCAACGCATCAACACGCGCTTTCAAAGCATTCAGATACGCTTCTTCCAATTTCGTAACGGCTTTTGTATGCGTATTCTCAAACTCATGCAGCGCCGTCTCCTCATGTTTGAGCTCCTCGTTCACGGTATCAAGTCTCGCCTGTTTTTCCGCGGGTAATCCTAAAACGGTTTCAATCTGTTTTGTTTCCACGATCTCCGGAGCAGATACGGGAGCCATCACAGGCGACTCGACGTTTGAAATCGGTGATTCGATGATCTGCGCTCCTATCGCCTGCTTCAAATTCCCAAGTGCGCCTTCCGCCTTGCTCTGAAATTCCGCATCAGCCTGTTTCAATTTAATGACTTCCGCTTCAGCGACTGCCGCAGCCTTCGGATCATCTATTTTCGAAATCGCCAATTCCGATGCAAGTGTTTTATCAACATCCGCCTGCGCTCGACGAAAAACTCCCGAAGCATCTCCGGATTCCATACCCGACTCCATCCCCTGCTTGGGCGCTTCAATGTTCGATTCAACCGGTTGCGGTACCTCTACTTTTGCCGGCGCCAAAGCTGTGTCAGTCATACCGAACAGGATACAGGTTTCACGGAACAGCATCCAGTTTTGACTTTTACGTCTAGGATAACTATGGTGTCTATCTATGCAGGGCATTACGAAATATCCGCAAACTCCAGAGGCCTTGGCTGACCTCGTGCTTTCGTATGACCCAAAAACACAGCGCGAAGACATTATTCGAGCTTACGACTTCGCCAAGGCAGCCCATGAGGGACAAAAACGCGCGTCCGGTGAACCGTACATCATCCACCCGCTCGCGGCAGCATTTTACTTAGCGGATATGCGCCTTCCGGCCCCCATTGTCATCGCCGGAATTTTGCACGATGTCCCGGAAGATACGACACGCACTCTGGATGATATCCGCACGGAATTTGGTGACGATGTCGCCGACATGGTTGCCGGTATCACCAAGCTCGGTAAAATCAAGTATCGCGGTATCGAGCGATACATCGAAAATCTTCGCAAGATGTTTTTGACCATGGCCGCGGATGTTCGCGTCGTCTTCATCAAATTCGCCGATCGTCTGCACAATCTTGAGACGCTCGCAAATATTCCGCCAAAAAAACAATATCGCATTGCGCTCGAATCGCTGGAGATTTTTGCACCCATCGCCAACCGCCTCGGTATGGGTGAGATGAAAGGACGTCTCGAAGACGCCGCTTTCAAATACGTTTATCCAAAGGAATACGAATGGGTCAAAAAAGTTTCCGAAACCGGCCGACAAGGCATGCAGGAATATCTTGACCGTGTCATTCAACACACGAACGTTTTATTAGCCGATGCCGGTTTAAAAAACGTCGTCATCCAAGGTCGTGCCAAACACCTATACTCTCTCTATCGTAAACTTCTCCGTAATGAACGAAACATCGCACGCATCTACGATTTGATCGCCTTGCGCATCATCACGGATAACGTCGCCGACTGTTACGCGGCGCTTGGCATCATTCACGCTCGCTGGACACCGCTCAAAGGTCGCATCAAAGATTATATCGCCCAGCCGAAACCGAACGGATATCGTTCGTTGCATACGACGGTTTTTTGCGAGGAAGGTGAAATCGTCGAATTCC
>CAZYKJ010000006.1:0-15131 GCA_964648065.1 uncultured Gammaproteobacteria bacterium | reverse complement strand
TACGCAAGAAATGCATGCGATGAACGAATTTGGTATCGCGGCACACTGGGCGTACGACGAGCACGGAAAAGTTGAATTGGTTGGAGGCAAATCCTCTTCACGCGCTCCAGAGTGGGTTCACGAGCTTGCAGATGTTCAGCGTGAAATGGAAGACAAAAAACAATACCTGCAATCGCTTGAAGAATTGAAAATCGACGTTTTTCGCGACCGCATTTTCGTTTTCACGCCCAAAGGAGATGTGATCGATCTTCCGGAAGAAAGTACCTGCGTCGACTTTGCGTACGCGATTCATACGGATATCGGAAATGCCTGTATCGGAGCCAAAGTGAATGAAGAAGTTGCTCCACTCAGTCGCGTTCTCAAAAACGGCGATATGGTGGATATTCTCGTAGACAAATCCCGTAAAGGACCGAATCCCGACTGGGCAAGCTTCGTCAAAACCCGCCAGGCAAAGCAAAAGATCAAACAGGTTGCCAAAAATCGCCTTACCGCTTGGATCAAAGGCATTATTCCCGGTTCCAACAAGTAGGCTTTAGAGCCGCTCCAATAACGAACCCAATTCTTCGTCAGAACCGAATTGCATTTTAATTTCACCAACGCCCTTCGCATTGCGCTTGATCACAACCTTGCAATGATATTTGCCGCGCAAACGATCCTCCGAAGCGGAAATATTCGGATCTAACATGCGTGGCAATCGTCTCACGCCAACGCGCTCCTCGGTCTGACGCACCGTAAAATTCCCTTCGATCATCGCGCGAAACAATTGCATGCGCTCCTCATCCGTCGGCAATGACAAAAGCGTGCGTCCATTGGAAGCTGAGATCTTTTTCTCAGTCAGCGCTTGCTGAATTTCTGCCGGTAATTGCAAAAGACGAACAACGTTTGCAACCGTTGGACGACTTTTTCCCATTTTGTGACCGACCTCGTCTTGCGTCATGCCGAACTCGTCGATCAAACGTTGATACGCTTTGGCTTCTTCAATCGGATTCAAATCGGCTCGTTGGACGTTTTCAATAATCGCCAGCTCCAGCTTCTGCAAATCACTTGCTTCGCGAACAATCGCTGGAACCGTTTTCAAGCCCGCAATCGTCGAGGCCCGTAAACGACGTTCGCCCGCGATCAACTCAAACGTACCATCCGGCTTCGGCGTGACAATAATCGGCTGAATCACTCCATGCTCACGAATACTCGAGATCAGATCTTCCAATTCTCCATGATCAAACGTAAGCCGCGGTTGATGCGGATTGCGAGCCACTTTATCAATCGGAACCTGCAACACCTGCTGTCCGGCTTCCTGAGGAGCCGTTGATGGCTGCTGGGGAGCAATTCCTGATTCCGGAATAGAAGCAGCCGTCTCCGATGACCCGCCCTGCGGCCGTTGCGGGATGAGCGCCCCTAAACCTCGTCCCAATCCACTTTGTCGCTGTGAAAGGATCATAACTCAAGATTAGACATTCGCGATTTCAAGTCCGACATGCTCACGCTCAATGATTTCCTGCGCCAAACGCTCATACGCCTTTGCTCCTTTCGATCCTGCATCAAAATGGACAATGGTACGACCAAAGCTCGGCGCTTCTGCCAAACGCACATTGCGAGGAATCACCGAACGGAAAATATTGTTCGGGAAATATTTATACAACTCATGCAACACATCATCTGACAACTTCGTACGAGGATCGTACATGGTGATGACAGCTCCTAATACATCGATTTCCGGACGAATATTTTGTTTGACCAACTGTACGGTTTCGAGCAGCTGCCCCAAACCTTCGAGCGCATAATACTCCGCTTGAACCGGAATGAGAATTTCGTCTCCTGCGACAATGCCGTTCAACGTGATCAAGCCAAGGGTTGGCGGACAATCAATCAAGATAAAATCGTAATCATTTCGAATCTCGAGCAGCGACTGTCGTAACATAAACTCGCGGTTCTCCATTCCGACAAGCTCGACGTTCAAACCAGCAAGCGCCGTTGTTGCCGGAGCAACATGCAAACCAACATGTGCCGTCGGCTGGACAATGTCTTTGATTTTTACTTGGCCGAGAATCGCCTCATACACGCCCTTCTCAAGACCGCGATGATCAATACCAATTCCGGATGTCGCATTGGCCTGCGGATCCAAATCCACAATCAGCACAAATTTTCCCGAGTCCGCAAGATACGCGCCCAAATTAATGGCCGTCGTCGTCTTTCCAACCCCTCCTTTTTGGTTGACGATCGAGATAATTCTAGCCATAGATAACAGGCGCATCTTACGTTTGCCGTTCGCAAAAATCAAGTACTCGAAGTGATGAGATGTCTATGCTTCAAATGCTCGATATGTTGGGCTCGTTCTTTGGAAAAACGGTTCGAATCCGATCCGAATTTACTTAACAAAACCGAAGCATAATTTCCACCAAGATAATGCGGCAAAATCACATAATCCGCACCACGCTGATACAGCAAAAGCGCCTCCTCGGATGAATGCGACATCAAAATAGCGACCGCCGATGGGTGTTCGCGTTTTAATTTTGTGAGCAAAAACAAGGCGGCATCAAAATCCGGTAACGTCGAGATCATCAGCTTGGTTTTTGAAAAATCCAATTCTTCCAAAAATTCATTATCTTCGGCATCACCATACATCGCCGGAACGCCCTCGTGCTTGAGTCCTTGCACCGTCATCGGATCATAATCGACAACCAAATACGAGAGTTGCAATTCTTTCAAAACGGGCAAAAAATCGCGCCCTAAACGATGACATCCGAACAAAATAGCTTCATGTTCTTCATGATGCGTTTTTTCCCGTTTTGTTTTCTTGCGTTCAAAGAATTTGAGCTGCTTTTCAAACCTCTCATACAGCCAATCCGCCGAATTAATCATGTATCCGGAAACGGAAAATGTAACCATCGCTACCAAGGTGACCAAAGCAACAACCGAACGGTCGACCTGGCCAAGCTCCAAGGCCATCGCCATCAGTACAAGTGAGAACTCGCTTGTTTGCGACATCGTGAGTCCGGTCCGGAACGAAACATTGCGGCTATATCCCATGAAGCCCAAAATCGACATGAGAATAACCGGATTCCCGATCAAGACATACAGCGAGAAAACGATAACCGGCAAAATCAAATTCTGCGCCCCCGAAAACAGGAGCTGTGATCCAAGAAGAATAAAGAAGATCGCAACGAAGAAATCGCGCAAAATCTTCATTTTGGAACTGATCTCAAAGTGATACGGCGAGCTGGCAAGGGCGACGCCTGCAGCAAGCGCACCGATTTCTATTGAAAAACCTGCGTATTGGAAAACCGCCGCAACTCCCGTACCCCAAGCAATCGAAAACAGCAGCAAAAACTCTTGCGAGCTAGCAAAGGTCTTTGTCAAAGCTGGGAAAATGACACGCGCAACAAGCGTCATCGCGATTCCAAGTAACGCGGCTTTCAAGAACACGATCGCAAAAGATTGCCAGCTATTCGCACCAGCATTCAACGCGCTTACAAATACGAGCGTCAACGTCGCGGCCACGTCTTGCACCAACATAATACCGATGGAGATCTTCCCATGGACGGTCCCCAACTCTCGTCGGTCTTGCAAAAACTTTAATGCAATAATCGTACTGCTGAATGTCAGACAGATCGCGATATACAGAGATGGCACGGTCGCAAAACCAAAAGCAAAAGCAATCAAAAATCCGACAACCGTCGTGATCGCAACCTGTCCAAGTCCGGCAGCCAAAGAAACCGGACCCACTTCTCGCATGACCTTGGGCGACAAACTCAAACCGACAATAAACAAAAGCGAAGTAATTCCAAGCTTTGACAACAATGTCAGCGTATCTTCCGAATGGATCAATCCCAGTAGCTGTGGCCCCGCGATAATACCGCTGATGAGATACGCTAAAATCAGCGGTTGTTTGAGCTTATGCAAAATCAAAGATACCGCTGTCGTTATCGCGAGAATAGACGCCATCTCAAAGAACAAGCTCACAGTGAAGCTAGTATAACAAAAAATACGGAACGAGTCCGTATTTTTTGGTGCCGCGAGAGAGAATCGAACTCTCATGACCTTGCGATCGCAGGATTTTGAGTCCTGTGCGTCTACCAATTCCGCCATCGCGGCCTATGCGATAAAGCGAAAGTAGCTTATCGAAGGCTTGACTTGCTGGCAAGAGACGAGTATATTTCGAGCACCGTAGCGGGGTAGAGCAGCCCGGTAGCTCGCCTGGCTCATAACCAGGAGGTCGTTGGTTCAAGTCCAACCCCCGCAACCAAACAAAAAATCGCCCAAAAGGCGATTTTTTGGCAATCAGGAACTTTAGACAATCAACGTAACGAGTCCGGCTAAAAACAGCACCTGCATCGCAAATCCGGAGGCGAATGTCATATCATGCTGCTCGCTCACCATGTTATGAAAAAAGAAATGGAAACGATGAAACCATTTTAAACCCGGAATACGGAACACCTCATAGACACCGACCAAAAGATCCGGAAGCATGCCGCCGACAATACCCAAGCTCACCGAGAGCTTGGCATCGCCTAAACCCAAGTTAAAAAGGAAAAGCGTAAAGAAAACCGAAACAATGCCGTCAATGACAACATAGGCAATGGAATTGCCGCGCTTATAACCGGCAATATAATTTTTATACAAATGCGTGTCGCCATGAGGAATGATGTCGCTCAAAAAATGCGATGCCATTCCCAAGACAAAAGCCGCAAATGGACTATTCGGAAGCTGCTGACCAATCAGAGCTCCGAGCGCTGCATGTGTCGTGACAAACATAAAACAATGAAGAGTCTATCATAAAACCCGAAAAACGTAAAAAACAGCCCATATTAGGCTGTTTTTACATGGTAGCGGGGGGCGGAGTTGAACCGCCGACCTCGGGCTTATGAGTCCCACGCTCTAACCAACTGAGCTACCCCGCCTCACGTTTTTTGCCGACAGAACATAACAAATCCCCGCGATCTTGGCAAGATTCTATATGCGCAAATCTATAGATCTTGTTGTATTCGTTGGCCAATCAAAGTTCTGAAAAGACCAATAAGTCAGCGCTTTCACATCTTGAAAACGCGAAAAGTGCGATGCGCCGCCCAAAATAACCGCGATCACTTCATGACCATTTGCATCTCGAGTCGCCTGCGCAACGCAATATCCGGCTTCCGGCAATGTGCCGGTTTTGGCCGCGATAATATGATAAGGCTTCCGATTCAAATCGGACGCTAGCAGCAAGTTTGTCGACTTGATGTCATACGTACGCTTCATCGTCCTGCCCGTCAGGACGATACGCGGCTGTTCCGTAATCTGACGAATCTCCGAGTAACCCAAAGCAGCTCGCAAGGCGATCGCAATATCCTTCGCCGAGGCTCGATTATGGGAATCGAGTCCGGAAGGGTCAAAAAATACAGCATGCTCCATCCCGATAGACCTCGCCTTTTTGTTCATCGCCCGAACAAATGCCTCTCGTCCTCCCGAGGTTCTTGCTAGTGCATTCGCCGACTCATTCACCGATCCGATGAGTAACGCATCCAGCAATTCCCGCTTCGTCAACGAATCCCCTATTTGAATGACCATTTTGCCTTCATGGCCGTCATCATCCGCTGTCATCGTTACCGATTCATCCAAATTCGATTTTGCATCCAAGACCACCATCGCGGTAATCAACTTGGATAAACTCGCAATGGAATAGGCCGTATGCGAATCCTTCTCGTACAAAACCTGACCGCTCGCCACATCCATCACCAACGCCGCCTGCGCATCCACATCGATTCCAAGGCTCTCACGGTTTTTCAAAATCGGAGCTTCCGCCGTTACGGCGACATATTTTGCAACCGGCAAACCATTCAAACCCGAATCAGGGATTTGATGGATAGCCTGCATGGCCAAACTTCCGATCAGAAGCGCGAGTGTATCGGCCGTCATACGTTGACCATATCCCCGCTTTCCTTCGTCGTTTTGTCGATACTCAATTCATCCAAAGCTTGGGTCACGGCGGAATTCCCATGGAGCTTCTCAAAATCCGGCAACTCTTCCGGCGAGCTATAACCGATGTGCTTGAAAAACTCGAGCGTCACCGCATAAATCGGCTGGCCCAAGCGCACCTCCTCACGCATCTCAACCAGTCCGCGCAGCATCAAGTTGCGCAAAATCATCGCCGACTGAACGCCGCGAATTTGCTCGAGCTCCGGACGTGTCATCGGTCCGCGATAGGCCAAAATCGCCAACGCTTCAAGCGACGGTCGGCTTAATTCGCCCTGCAATTCCGCTTTCAAAACCTGGCGTACCGTTTCTGCCGTCTCCGGACGTGTCGTCAGCTCCGACTCCTCACCATGCTGGATCAACATCAAGCCAGAACCGGTTGTTTCAAGACGTCCCTTTAAATCAGATAAAGCTCCGGCGACCTGCTCCTTGGTTGCCTTCGTCAAATCAGCGAGACGTTTAACCGTCATCGGTTGAGCCGAGGCAAATAGCAAGGCTTCTATTAAAGACGCGAGCTCATTCATACTCCGGATGATTCTACCTTCTGAAGCCTAATATCATCAAACAGATTCCCCTGCTCGACTTTGACAATACGTTGTTTGATCAATTCCAACAAAGCCAAAAAACCCACGACCATTTCGCCGCGATCCTGCGATTCAGACAAGAATTTATGGAAAGAAACTTGCATGAGATTCGTCACACGCAAACGAAGATGCTCAATTTTCTCTTCAATCGTAATCGCCCGTTCGATAGCCGCTTTCGGAAGCTGCAAAATTGGCTCCAAACGCTTAATCACGCGTTCATACAGTTCCCGCAAGGTCGTTGCATCAGCATTCGTTGGCGGCGCAAATACCGGTTCCGTTTGACGAATGGGTCTTTGTACTCGGCTAAAAGCGACTTGATTCTCTTTCCAACGCTCGCCAAGACGAACGGCCGCCTCGGCAAAAGCCTTATACATGCGCAATTGCGTCTCCAAATCCGGGCCTTCTTCCAAGGTGTCGTCCGTCAAACCCGGAAGCAAAGCACGTGATTTGAGATACACCAGCTTGGCAGCCACAACAAGAAAATCCGCCAATTCCTCCGGCGCAATCTTCCCTTGATGTTCACGCACATGCCGGACAAATGGTTCCGTCATGTCCATCAACGACACCTTCGTGATTTCCAGTTCTTCTTTCTCGACGAGTTGCAAAAGCAAGTCCAGCGGACCTTCAAAATATTCAATCTTGATCGCGTAACTCATTTCAATTTGATATGCACGTCGTCCAAACTCTTGGTCGGCAATTCACTCGGCGCGCCCATCATCACATCTCGCGCGTCTCCCGTTTTCGGAATTGGGGTCACCTCGCGGATATTCGGCTCGCCGGCCAAAATCATAACAATACGGTCGATACCCGGTGCAATTCCACCATGCGGAGGAGCTCCAAAGGAAAATGCTTCTAACATGTGTCCAAATTGATCTTGAATTTCTTCTTCGCTAAATCCAAGAATTTCGAATACCGCCTTCAATGCCTCCGGACGATGGTTACGAATACTGCCACCGCCAGCCTCGAAGCCGTTCAACACGATGTCATACTGCTGCGTAAAGATTTCGCCGATATTTTTCTTCTCCATCAACCATTCCATATGTTCCGGCTTCGGTGCGGAGAATGGATTATGCGAGAATGTCCAACCTTCATCCGTCTTTTCAAAGAACGGGAAATCCACGCCCCAGCAGAACGCGAGTAAATTCGGGTCATTCTTGTCCTCGCGCAAATCCGGCTTGTCCGACCCGTATTTCTCCATCACTTCCTTATACGAGAAGCGCGGGAATGGAACTTGCTGAATTTTTTTCTCCGGCGTCACCGTCTTGACGAGCTCAATCATCATGCCTTCGATCAACTGCAAAATATCTTCCTGTTCAACGAAAGACATTTCCAAATCGAGCTGCGTAAACTCCGGCTGACGATCTCCGCGCTGATCTTCATCACGGAAGCAGCGAGCAACTTGGAAATACTTTTCCAATCCTCCGACCATCAGCAATTGCTTGAACTGTTGCGGCGATTGGGGAAGTACGTAAAATTTTCCCTCATGCAAACGCGAAGGCACCAAAAACTCGCGTGCACCTTCCGGCGTTCCTTTGGTCAAAATCGGCGTCTCCACTTCGACAAACGATTGCTTGTGCAAATAGTCGCGAAAGAAGGTGATGATTTGATCGCGCAGCAAAATATTCTTGAGCATGCGCGGCGAACGCATATCCAAGTAGCGATACTTCAAGCGCAACTCTTCATTAATACCGGATGTATCTTCAAGTTCAAAAGGCGGCGTTTTGGCCGGATTCAAAATCACGAGCTCCTTCGCCAACACCTCAACCATGCCCGTCGGCAAATTCGGATTCTGCTGCTTCGGACCGCGTTGATTGATCACGCCGCGAACTTGAATACAAAACTCCGGACGCAAGTCCTTCATCAACTCTTTGGAGGCGTCATCCAATTCTGCCGGCACAAAAACCACCTGTGCCAAACCGGATCGGTCGCGCATGTCGATAAAGGCCAATTTGCCCATATCGCGGCGATTGTGAACCCAGCCTTGCAACAGGACTTCCTCGCCGGCTTTGCCGACAATGTCCAAGATCATCGTCCGTTTCATAGGTGCCTATATCAACAGAAAAACCTGACCTATTCAAGCACCTTCGCGTCCGTGCGAATATTCTCCATCAAAAGACCCCGTCCGCCCTCTTGCTGCAGCGCCGACTCATACAAAACCCAAACAATGCTTGGCTGACAGTCCTGCCTCGTCCCAGCCGCGCATTCTTGATAGCGTTGTACTTCCATCTTGGCATTTCGCGCCAAAACCGACGGCACAATCAAGCCAAGTAATGTGGCCACCAAGCCAAGGCTGATCCAGATCTTGATCCAGCCTGTCTGCGCGCTCGTATTTGATTCCATAATGGCTGAAGTATATCAGATTCCGCTTTTGATTCCCAAACTCGGTTCTGAAGGTAAAATCTGCACTTGTTCCAGCTTCAAATCCGGAAACGAAAGCATAAACAAAACACGTCCTTGCGATAACAAAAGATGGTCCTTATCAACCCAAGCCAAAGGCAATCCCGGACCAATCCATTGCTTGTCGCCAGAAATCGCCGCCATATCACCTCCCGCTTTCCGATACGCAAAGGCATTCGAAGGTCCGTTCACTATAGAAACAATGACTTGCGTCTCCTCAGCCACTTGCGCCTCGGTTCCATCGCTCGAAATGCGCAACAATCTCGACGGTCCGGTCGGATCCGATTCCAATCCTTCGCCCGGGACAAACGAAGCAAGCCAAGCATTCCCATCATCGGAATACAGCGGATTCACAAAATCCGGCAAATCATGAACGTCCCGAATGTCCCCTGATCGGCTGACCAAGAAAAGCTGATTTCCCGTTGCGCGCGCCATCACAAACGCATGCATCTCATCAGCCATGCCGACCATCACCGGTTCATTGAGCGTCACACCCTTTGCCGTACGAAGCGGCACTTTCCAATCTCCGCCATCGGACAAAATCGGCGCTTTACCATCAGGCGATGCCGGAATAATTTTCAATTTGCTCAATTGCCACGCATAGCCGCGCCATGTCTTGTCCGTCGGAACCTCCTTCAAACGCTTGTCTGGCCACACAAAAGCATATTCCTGATCGCGATCCGCTTTCGGCATGGGAATGGCTAACAAAATCGTCGTACTCGCATCCCCTGTCTCGCCGACCGTCGGTAAAACGCTCTCCGTCGAACTCGTATTTCCCGAATTCGAAGGAGAAATTCCAAGCGTATTTCCCTGTACCGTATAAACAACCCCGCCCGCCAAAACACCTAAAAAGATACCCCAAATCCAATTGGTAGCTCTTGGCGTTCTACGCCCATCCTCATGATATCGATGCTTCCTCCGAGACATGGCGATATCTTAGCATTTTCGGTGCTTACGGCTCCAATCGATTGATCAAACGCGGGAACGGAATGGTTTCGCGAATATGATGAATACCGCAAATCCAGGTCGTCAGACGTTCCAAACCGTATCCAAAACCCGAATGCGGCACTGAACCGTATTTACGAAGATCGAGATACCACTGAAACGCTTCTTCCGGCAATTTGTGCTCGCGAATACGCGCCAAAAGCTCATCATGATCATCTTCACGCTGAGATCCTCCGATGACTTCTCCATAACCTTCCGGTGCCAACAAATCCGCATTCAACACACGCGTCGGATCCGAAGGATCGCGCTTCATGTAAAACGCTTTCACCGCAGCCGGATATTTCTCGACAAAAATCGGTTTCTCATGTGCCTTCGTGAGCAACGTCTCATCGTCTGCACCAAGATCATCCATGTCGCCAATATCCGAGCCGTGTTCACGCAGCCACTGAATCGCTTCGGCATGCGTCATGCGAATAAACGGAGCCTGCACCTTCTTCAACGGTTCCTGATCACGTTCCAAAATCTTCAATTCCGGCTGGCAATTCTTCAAAACACGTTCGACAATAAAACAGACGAGCGCTTCCTGAATCTTCAAGTTCGCTTCATGATCAACAAAGGCCGCTTCCGCATCCATCATCCAAAACTCGGTGAGATGGCGTCGCGTCTTAGATTTCTCTGCACGAAACACCGGACCAAAATCGAAACAACGTCCGACCGATCCGATCGCCGCTTCCAAATACAATTGTCCCGACTGGGAAAGATACGCTTTGCGTTCTCCGAAATAATCAATCTCGAAAAGTTCCGTTGTTCCTTCGCAAGCGCTTGGCGTAAAAATCGGAGAATCAATTTTGCAAAAACCATTGTCACGCATCCAATCATACGTCGCATGAATGATTTCATCGCGTACTTTTTGAATGGCCCACTGCGACGGCGAGCGCAACCAAAGATGACGAACATCGAGCAAAAAGTCCGGTCCATGTTCTTTCTTGCCAATCGGAAACTCTTCGGCCTTATGAATGAGCTCGACACTTGTCGCTTGCAGTTCAAAAACACCCTCCTGTTTTGGATGTTTCGATACGACGCCAGTCACGCGAACGGACGACTCAATCGTCGTCTCTACCGCCGCATTCCAGCTCGTTTCGTCGATACCATTCTTGGCAATCACGGCTTGAACAAAGCCGCTGCCGTCGCGGATCTGCAAAAAAGCAATAGAACCGCTCGATCGGACATTGTATGCCCAACCCTCGATCATTACTTCTTGGCCGACAAGACCGCTAAAATCTTTGATGAATGCCTTCATAGATAGCCGCAACAATAGCGAAACCCCCGTTATCTGTCGATAGATAACGGGGGCTGGCAGTTAGTGGAAGCGGCGACCACCTTCGCGGAATGACTTCTTCCGCGCGCGCCGATACGCCTTATGCCGATTGTAGCCTTCGGCGCTATAGAAACCGAGAACGACACCCGACACAGGGTCGAACCTGACAAAATAAGACTTGGAGGGTCCCTTCTGAATGTGGATCACGGACACGCCCGCCTCGAGGCTCTCCTGCGTGTCACGCAAGAGACGACCTTCATCCAAAGCCATGCGAAGCAACTGATCCTGAAGCGCTCGACGTTCCAAGCGCCGCATATGGAGCCGCTCTGCATAGCCGAGCTCAGAAGCTTTCCGCTTTCCGATTCTTTGATCGATCAAGCGATCGATGTGCTCGCCGAGTCCGCCGCGCGCCTTGAGAAAGGCACGCGCGAACTGACCAAGCGCATGCGGCATGACCTTCTTGGGTACCGGATCGCTATCCTCGAGCTCCACGAGCTCCTTGCGAGGCCGCGAGACAGGAGCCGCTTCACGCAGGATCTCGTCGATCGCATCATCCGTGAGCATGGTCGACGCTGGCGGAATTTCCGACGGGACCTCCGCCGGTCCGCGAGGAACAAACACCGAACGAACGCCTGTGTCCGGAATATCGTCGTACAAGCCGTTTTCGCCTTCGGCGACCTGCGACTTGCGGCTGGCGTGACCGCTGCGCAAACCAAGCAAAAACACCAGGAAGCCAAGCAGATCAAGAAACGGCTGCGTAAGATCACGCGACCCTCCGTAGATGAGACGCAGCGGAGTTCTCGCGGGAGAACGCGTTTCGCTGACGGTCTGCGGAGGACGGCTTCCGACACTCGCTTTCTGCATGAACTCTCCTTGTTGAAAGGAACCGCATGGATTGCACCAGTTCTGCAAACACTAGGCAAGTAAAGCCTCTAACATCGCTTGTCCATGCATTCTGCCGACTAATGGTGAACGCTGTACTGCATACTCGATCATCATACTCGCAGACGTAAATACGTCAGACGGAGCCGTAACCGACAGCACGTCTCGCAGTGGTCTCATACGCATAAACGTCATCAAGGTCTTGGTCCCTTCCGGCTGTTCGCGAAAAGACAACGCCTCCAAATCCGGCGCCTCACCCAAAAGATCGAGCAGACGCAAACAAGCGCAAGACAAAATCATGCGGCTTCGTTCAATACTTGGCTCGCGCAAACTCGGATCCCAAACCGAAACCAATTCTTCAAACAAATCAAAAATTTGATCATCCGCAACTCCCGGCCGCGTCAGCTGCTCCAGCAGATCCGCGAAAGGCCCTAAAACAGCCATCGCCGCAAGATTCCGTCTTAATCCTTCCATCGGCAATAACGTTCTTGCAACCGCCAATTTATCAAAAGCCGAACCAACAGCGATCATCACTTCCGCGCGCGAAAATGGCTCTAAATGTCCAAGCTGTTTCGCGCCGATTTTCCGAACACCTCTCGCCACCGCAACGAGTTTGCCGTGATTTTTCCCATACATAACAACGCGCGCATCCTGTTCTCGATACGGCTCACTCTTCAAAATAAAAACCGTGTCACGAATGTAAGCCATCCAAATAATTTTGCAGGATTGCGGCGGCGGCCAAATCATCACGCTTGCCTCGAGCTCCCATTTCCTTCTGCTGATCCGCCGCGATTTTTGATGTCAATGTCTCATCTTTTTCATGTACAACAAAGCCCGACTCGCGCAATTTCGAGACAAACGTCAAAATTTCTTGTGCCTGATCCGTGATGCGTGATTGATCTCCAAGCGGATGCGGAATGCCGACGATAATTTCCTCCGCCTTCTCCTGCTTCATCAATTCTTGAAGACGTTGTACGGTATCCTCGAACGAGTCATTGATCATGACTTTCCACGGTGAAGCCACCTTGGTTTCCGTGTCGCCCAAAGCGATTCCGATGCGCGCGGAACCATAATCTAAGCCGATAAGTCTCATAAACCTATGGTAGCCGTCCCGGTGCCGACGTTCAAGCTCGAACGCGAACTCATCGCGCAAGGCTTTTCGCTGATCGCCGGCGTTGATGAAGCCGGCTGCGGATGTTGGGCCGGCCCCGTCTACGCCGCCGCCGTCATTCTCCCGCTCGATTCCCGCATCGGTTTGATTCGCGACTCCAAACGTCTTTCTCTCGAGCAACGCCAGCGTGTCATCATCGACATCAAAGCTCGTGCAACCGCCTGGTCTGTCGGAACCGCAACCTCGCAAGAAGTCGACGAGCTCAATATCCGCCAAGCCGCCTTCCTTGCCATGCGCCGCGCGCTCGCAGGTTTGTCGATTCAGCCACAAACTGTTCTCGCAGACGGTTTCCAAATCCCGAATCTCGCCATCCCCTGCCGTCGCGTCATTGGCGGAGACCGTCTCGTCAAATCGATTGCTGCCGCATCTATTATCGCCAAAGTCGAACGTGATATCGAGCTCGAAAAACTCGATAACATCTATCCGGGATATGGTTTTGCCGATCATAAGGGCTATGGCACCGAACAGCATCAAGAGGCTCTTAAAAAGCTCGGTCCTACACCCATTCACCGCATGAGCTATGCACCGCTAAAAAAGTTTGCCACAATCCCCCCGGTTCCTTCTGAAAGGCTATGAAATGCGCGAACGTAAACGTAATCCGCTCTCCTCACAACGAGTTGCGGGCGTACTCACCGATGACGTCATGACTCGCCCACGCAGTATCGAGCGTGTGGTCGAAACCGCCGTACAGGGCGTGCTCGATGACGTCTTAATCAGCAAGGCGTACGGTCAGCTGATCAAGACCGTCGAGTCCATGCCCGTCGATCTCAAGCCGACGCTTTGGATCTTCGATACCCAGCGTATTCTTCGATTCAACACGATGAACTATCGTGAGCCTGCGAGTAACCTGTTCGACTATGTCTCGCGTACCATCGGCAAGCAGATCATTCTCATCGCCGACGATCGTTCCGACACCTGCCAGCCCATTTTGATGAACGCAACAAGTCTCGCGATGGGTCGCCTCAAGATCCACCACGTTCGATCATCAGACGAGTCCGAGCGCGTCATCACTGCGCTCCGGTCAGACGAACACTGAAACAAAAGACCGACCCGATTTGCTTCGGATCGGTCTTATTTCTTTACGTGATTATCGCGGAAGCTCGAGTCCGCCGTACGTCATTCCACGTACCGCATCCCATTCACTAGCATTACGCGGATGATGGCCAATCTTCAGGACAAAAACCTGAATTGCGAGACGCTCCTTAGCCAAATCGCGTTCCGCAGGACGTAAGCCGTACGCCATGATCAAGAGCGTCTGACGTTCCGCCGCAATCGATTGATCCGCCGCATGTCCATAGAGCGCTCGGAAGGTTGCTTGCGCCTCTTGTTCGCGCGTCGGGGACAACGTTAACGGCATCAACCCTCGAGCAATACGCAACGCATCTTGCCAATCACATTCCGTTTTGGGCAAACGATGATACACAGCACGGAAACTATTGATAACGCCTGCGCGCTCACCTGCTCCGAGATGCTCGAGCCCATGTGCGCCATAGGCAGTAAAATTGCGAATCAACAAACGATCGTTTTTCCCAGCGTCTGTCGGCACAACTTTTGGTACAAGTGAATCACCTAATTTTTCCCAGCCACCATTGCGCGGCAAATTCAATGCTTGCAAAAGGTAATCCAAATTTGAAGTCACAAGCACGGAATCCGGATCTTGTGCGCGGCATGTAGCAATTGCCGAAGAGGTATCTTCGGCTCCCAAGACACGCGGTCCTCCGGCAGGAGCTGGCGCATCAACCGGCGTCGGTACAAAGGAAGGGGCCGTTGGGAAACCGGCCGGATTCAAATCCGACGGAATCGGGGGCGGAACTCCACCACCGCCAGACGGAGGGGTTGGCGACCCCGGATCATTATTCGTGATGTAGCACGTAACAGTCTCCCC
>CAZYKJ010000005.1:15151-18481 GCA_964648065.1 uncultured Gammaproteobacteria bacterium | reverse complement strand
TTCCGCATGGAGCCTCAGACGTTGCCGACTCTGCGCGTTCCGGTCTGCCAGCCACGTTTCGAAGTCTCGCCAGCAGTTTCCGATGTCCGCTTCGGTGGCAGCAAGTTTTTCACCCACAGCCGTCAGTTTCAAGCCGGACGGTCCCACCTCGAAAAGCGGCAGCCCCACTTTCTCGGCCAGTTCACGCAGTTGCACGCTGATGGTCGGCTGCGTGACATGCAACTCTCTGGCGGCCTGCGTGATGGACAGCAGGCGCGAGGTCGCCTCAAAGGCCCGCAGCTGCTGTGGCGTGATGCGCAAACGGCGCGCCAATTCAGTAACGTTCATGCGTGCGAGTTTAGGCTTGATTAAGCGGAAAGTCAAGCGTATAAAGAGCCTATGGATGGCCTTCTCTTGATCGACAAACCCGTTGATTGGACCTCACATGATGTCGTGGCTAAGCTACGCGGTATTTTGAAATTGAAAGCGATTGGTCATGCGGGCACGCTCGATCCATTTGCGACCGGGCTTTTGGTGATTGGCGTGGGAAAAGGCACAAAACAACTCACAGCTCTGGTTGGCGTGGACAAGGAATATGAGGCGACGGTGAGATTGGGCGCGACGAGCGATACGTTTGATGTTGAAGGCACTGTCATCCCAGCGAAAGCTGGGATCCAGCAACCGACACGGAATGATATCGAAAAAGCCTTGGAAAAATTCCGTGGCGGCTACGACCAGCTCGCTCCCCTGCATAGCGCAAAGAAGATTGGAGGCAAGAAATTGTATGATTTGGCGAGAGCCGGAAAAGCCACGGAAGAGATGCGGCCGATGAAGCAGGTGAAAATCGAGGAACTGACTGTGCTCGAATATGCATGGCCGGATTTGAAGTTGCGTGTGAAATGCGGAAGCGGAACGTATATTCGATCGTTAGCCGATGATATTGGGCGCGAACTTGGCGTGGGCGGATACTGTCTCGAGCTTCGTCGAACAAAGGTAGGCCATTTTGACGTTAAAGACGCTCTTAAGCTACCCTTGGATCAGAAGGAAGTTCTGGCATCTTTGATTTAATCCTAAGTTGATTCGGACAATATGAGCTCATTGTTACTCGGCCTTCTTGCGGCCGTAGTCGGTATTGGGTTAGGTACTTTTATCGGTTATCAATTACGCGAGAAGAAAGCCAAATCGAGCCTGGACGATGCTTCGAAAAAGGCAGAAGCGATTTTGCGGGAAGCGGAAATCAAGCAGACGGAGGCGCTGGGAAAGGCGAAGGAAAAAGCCATCAAGATTATCGAGGAAGCGCGTTTGGAAGAGAAACGTGCTTTTGAGGATTTGAAAACGCAGCAAGCCGCGCTGAACGAACGCGAAACAATGTTCGGACAGAAACTTTTGGATATAGATAAAGCCAAGCAGGAAGTTGAGGCAGCGCAAAAGCGTTTGGAAGAGGCGCATGCGAATACCGAACTTTTGAAGGCGGATGTGTTGGCAAAGCTGCAGGAAGTTGCGAGCCTGTCGAAGGATCAGGCGCTGACGCGTTTGATGGATATGGTCGAGGACGAGAATAAAGAAGTTTTGCTTGGCCGCATGCGCAAGTTGGATGAGGCGACGACGGAAGAAATTGATCGCAAGGCGAAGAATATTTTGGCGGTCGCGATTCAGAAGCAAGCTTCTTCACATGTCGTCGAAACAACGACGACGCTTGTGCAATTGCCTTCGGAAGAAATGAAGGGACGCAACATCAAGGCAATTGAATTACTGACGGGCTGTGAACTTATTGTTGACGATACACCGGGCGCGGTTACGGTGAGCGGTTTCTCCCCTATTCGCCGTCAGGTTGCTAAACGTGCTCTTGAGAAATTGATCGCCGACGGCCGCATTCATCCGGGACGCATTGAAGAATTTGTGGATGAAGCGAAACGCGATTTGCAATTGGATATTCGCAAGGCTGGTGAAGATGCGCTCTTCGAACTCGGGTTGCCGACGGCGACACTGGATCCGAAGCTTGTGCAGATTCTCGGACGTTTGAAATTCCGAACGAGCTACGGACAGAATGCGCTGCTTCACTCGATGGAAGTTGCCCGCTTGTCCGCGATGCTTGGAGAGGAATTGAAGGCGGATGTACATGTCTGCAAACTTGGAGGATTGCTCCACGACATTGGAAAAGCGGTTGACCATGACATGCAGGGCTCGCATCCGGAAATCGGTTATCAAATCATGCAGAAATACGGCTTCCCGGAAGAAATTGCGTATCAGTCGATCGGCCATCACGAAGATAAACCAAAGACGTTGGAAGCGATTATCGTCAAAGCGGCTGATGCGATCTCCGGTGCGCGCCCGGGTGCTCGCAAGGACTCGCTCGAATTCTATGTGAAGCGTTTGCAAGAATTGGAAAATGCCGCGATGAGTTTTGGCGGCGTTGAAAAGGTTTACGCGATTCAGGCAGGACGTGAAATTCGCGTCTTCGTGAATCCGAAACAGATCGATGATTACGCTGCACAGAAATTAGCCAAGGATATTGCGAATAAGATTGAGGGGGAATTGAAGTTTCCGGGAGAGGTACGAGTGACATTGATTCGTGAAATGCGCGTGACGGAGTACGCGAAGTAACCAAAGACCGCCGAACGGCGGTTTTTGGTTTGCCCGTTGACACTCAGAGCAACATCTGGAATACTGGTTCAGCTTTACGTTCTTTTTAGCGCACAAACAACACACCGAGGAGCGCTCATGCCGTCGCACCGTGCACTGGTCCTTGCGTTCGCCACCGTCATCTCATTGGCTCTGATCGGCTGCGGAAATACTCCGCCCCGCAGCTGCGATCCTGGAGAAACCCAGGAATGCTACTGCCCCGGCGGAGGAACCGGCGTCCAGACATGCAGCTCAGGCGGGAGCGGCTGGGGAGCCTGCGTCGGCTGCTCGTCCTTCGGATCGCCGGATGCTGGCAGCGGCACAATGTGTCGACCCAGCGGGGTATCTGTTCTCGTCTGTGGCTGCTGGGGCTACGCCGTCGATGGACAGATCGTGTCCGCTGGCGGCTGCTGCTCGGGCTACGCCCGCCAATCGCTTTGCCCAGGCAGCCCTCCTTGCCCGGCAGGCGGGTTTCCATGGGCGAATGTCTGTACCCCATGACCCAAGGATGATGGTCATAAGAAAATCTGCATAAAACGCGCCTCTCTCTTGGGCGCGTTTTACTAATATTGGCTAGTTTTAGCTGTCCACAAGCCATCTATTGCGCAACGTAGCGAAAAAATGTAAGGTAGGCGCAGTCAATTCTTAATTTTCTACCTATGAACAAGGCAGAGCTCATCAACTACTTGTCGGAAAAGGTCGGTGTTTCCAAAAAGCAGGCTGGGGATA
>CAZYKJ010000005.1:13085-15076 GCA_964648065.1 uncultured Gammaproteobacteria bacterium | reverse complement strand
GCTTAAGAGCGGTGGCGAAGTAAACATCGCCGGCTTTGGCGCTTTCATGGCCAAGACGCGCGCCGCGCGCATGGGTGTTACCCCGCCGAATCCGACCGAGAAAATCCAGATCGGTGCCGTCACCGTGCCGAAGTTCAAGGCTGGCAAGGGTTTGAAGGACGCCCTCAAGCACGCTGGTATGGCCGCTCCGGCCGCCGCTCCGGCCCCAATGGCCGCCCCGAGCGCCCCGACGCCGACGATGTAAAGAAGCAATAAAAAAACCTCCCCGACTGGGGAGGTTTTTTTATTTGTTACTCCATCATCCCCTTCACCGCCTCAACGAGATCCGCAATCTTCACAAGCTTTGCATCTGTTTCCTTGCGCGCCTTCCATTCGACAGAATCTTCTTTCAATGTTTTTTCGGAGACGACGAGACGGAGCGGGAGACCGATCAAATCCGCATCCGCAAACTTTCCACCCGGCGAAACACCTTCGCGATCGTCCCAGAGAACTTCGATGCCTTCTTTCCAAAGGCCGTCGTACATTTCTTGGGCGGTGGATTGGATCTTCGAACGAACCTCCTCGTCCTTCGAATGTAGCGAGATCAAGTGGACGTGATATGGCGCGACGGAGATTGGCCAGACAATTCCTTTGTCATCATGCGACGCTTCGACGATGGTGCCGACCAAGCGCGTGGTGCCGATGCCGTAGCAGCCCATCACAGCGGTTTTGCGTTCGCCGTTTTCGTCGGTGAAGGCGACGTCGAAGGCGTCGGAGAATTTGGTGCCGAGGTCGAAGATGTTGCCGATTTCGATTCCGGTTTTGATCGCAAGCGTTTCTCCGTTCTCCGGGTTCTTGTCCCCTTCTTTCAATGTCGAGATCTCCGTGTTCTGTGCGAATGTTCCGGTCTCGGATGTCAGAATCTTGTCTTCGCCGGACGGTGTGAGCACTTGGAATTCATGCGAAAACTTTTTCGTGAAAGATCCGCCGGAAGCTTCGACGACTTTTGCGTCCAATCCCATGCGTGTGAACATCGTGAGATAGGTTTCCAAAACTTTCATGTAATACGCCTGGAGGTCCTCCGTGTTAGCGTGGAAGGAGTACAAATCTTTCATGCCAAATTCGCGGCCGCGAAGAACGCCGGACTTGGCGCGGAGTTCATCGCGAAATTTGCTCTGGATTTGATAGACGGCGACGGGCAAATCTTTGTAGGAATTCAAAAATGTTTTGACGAGCGGCGTCACGATTTCTTCATGCGTCGGTCCGAGGCCGTACACTTTTCCGGTTTGCGACGGAACTTTGAAGAGCACGTCGACAGAGTCCCAACGACCCGTAGTGTCCCAGTTTTCTTTTGGTTGAAGCGCGCTCATCAGAATTTCCTGTGCGCCAAGCTTGTCCAACTCTTCGCGGATGATGTTCTCGACTTTGCGAAGAACGCGCAGACCAAGCGGCAGCCAGGAATAGACGCCAGCCATCTCCTGATGGACGAATCCGGCTTGTGTCAGGTACTTGGCGTTGACGGAATCGGCGTCCGTCGGGACGTTTTTGGAGGTGTGCGTGAAGAGGCGGGATTGGCGCATAGAATGCGTGTATCTTGAAGCTTGAAACTTGAATCGTCAATAAAGTGCTATAGTCTAAGCATAATTATTAACACACTCTCAATATGAGTCTTATCTGGTTCTTGATTATCGGCGCACTCGCCGGCTGGATTGCCGGTGAATTGACCAAGGGTTCTGGCTATGGCCTGATCGGCAACTTGGCCGTGGGTATCGTTGGCGCCATTGTTGGAGGCTTTGTCTTTGATCTGTTAGGTATTTCGACGTATGGCTTGATCGGCAGCCTCGTCATGTCGGTGATCGGCGCTTTGCTTTTCCTCTACATCCTCTCCTTGTTCAGTAAAAAGTAGATGTTCGGTACACAAAAAACCTCCCAAATGGGAGGTTTGTTGATGGTGCAGCGGCTGGGACTCGAACCCAGACCCTCGGGATTAGGAGGCCCCTGCGCTACCGATT
>CAZYKJ010000005.1:7404-13075 GCA_964648065.1 uncultured Gammaproteobacteria bacterium | reverse complement strand
ATGTGCCGAGATAATACCAGTCTTTTCAGGATTGTCAAAGGAGTTTAGCCAAGCTACCATCCGACGGCTTGCACTCGTAGCTCAACTGGATAGAGCGCTTCCCTCCGAAGGAAGAGGTTACTGGTTCGACTCCCGTCGAGTGCACCATAACAAAAACCCTCCGACATGGAGGGTTTTTGGTTTCGTACGATTAGGAAACCGAGCGGGCAGCCTTGAGAGCGTCGCCGGCAGCTTTCACCGCGGATTTGAAAGCCTCCTGTGCGGCCTTGATCGAGGTCTGACGCGCCTCCTGTGCTGACTTCATCGAGGCTTGATGGGCTTTCATTGCAGCGTCGACGGAAGTGCGGAAGGTTTCGCGGGCGGCTTTGACGGACGTGCGGAACTTTTCATTTGCGGCTTTGCGCTCGTCGGCTGTTCCGTTGCAGCGGGCTTGCCATTCGGAGTACGCGGCATCGAGCGCGGACTTACGTGCGGCGACAGCGGCATCAACGGCTGAGCGACGCGTTGCAAGCGCTGCATCATGAGCGGTCTTGAATGCGGCGTTCGCTGCATCGACAGAAGTCTTGCGTGCAGTGACAGCGGCATCGACGGCTGAGCGATACGTTGCAACAGCGGCTTTGACAGCTTCGCTTGCATTCTTCTCGGCCAGCTTGGAATCGACTTCCGTGCGATGCTTCAGCATGCGCGCATCCCAATCATTGCGATCGGTTAAAAGCTTGGTAGAATAATCCTCCGAACGCTTGGCCCATTTCGCATCCTGATCGGCACGCTCGTTCGCGAGACGATCCGCGATCTTGATTTGATTTGCGGCATTTTCATTCTCCCACTTGATCGTACGGTCGGAACAGGACTGTGCACGATCAACCTCCTTGATCATTGCTCGGTCTGCGGTGCCTTCCATAGCGAATGATGCGGCAGGAGCAGCAAGCGTAGCTGCCATCGAGAGCGCGGCAACGAATGGTTTGATTTTGTTCATAGATTTTTATGATACCACGTCTACTGTGACAATTGGTTCCTCCGCTTCACCTAGCACAATTTCGAATGCTTCGGCTTTCAAATCTTTGATGAGGGCCTCTTTCTGTTCTTCGATCGCTTCCTTCATTTCTTCATCGACACTCGCGGATAAACGGATGCGATCGGCAGGCTCCATCCCCTTTTCTTTGCGGGCAGCCATTACGAGGCGCATAAACTCGCGGCGCAAACCTTTGCGCTTCAAAGCCGGAGTGATGACGGTATCGAGCGTGATGATCCACGGCTCGGCCTGACCGGAAACATGATCCATGCGGACGCTTTCCACATTCAACTCTTCCGCGAGAAGCTGGATCAAGTCTTGCTGACGCGACAAACGCGCAACCTCTTCGGCATCGTTCATCGAGATAATCGCGGCAGCCAATGTCTGGCGGACGGGCAGCTTCGACAGTGAACGCTGTTCATGCGCCTTGGAAGCCGCATCGCGCAGCCAATTCATGTCATCGAGAAGACGCTCATCGATAAGACGCTTGTCTTCTTTCGGCCATTTATCCAAATGGACAGACGCCTTCGGACCGCCCATATCGAGATAGACTTTCTCGGCAAGAAAAGGCGTGAAGGGCGCCATGAGACGGGACAAGTCGAGCATGACTTCGAGCAAGGTCTTGAGTGCATCAAGACGTTCGAATTCGTTTTCTGATTTGATGCGATCACGGGAACGGCGAAGCCACCATGTCGAGAGATCCTCAACAAATGCACGCAGCGGACGGGCACCTCGAGCAATCTCGTAATTATCCAATTCGCTCGTCATCTCACGAATCAGGGAGTGGAGGCGGGAGAACATCCAACGATCCAGCACATGCGCACTACGCGGCTTCTCCAATCGAATCGTGTCGCCTTCGGAATACGTCGCGTAGAATGTTTTGACATTCCAGAACAGGTTTAAGAAACCACGGACAATATTCTGGAGATCGCGATCGGCAAAATTCAGCGACTCGCCCTCGACCACCGGAGACGAGAGCAGATAATAGCGCATTGCGTCTGCGCCATAGGTCAGGAAAATTTCCCACGGATCCGTGTAGTTATTTTGACTCTTGGACATCTTGTGTCCGTCTTCCGCAAGAATCAATCCGGTACAGGTTACATTCAAGAATGCCGGTTTGTTGAAAAGCGCGGTCGATAAAACATGTAGGTTATAGAACCAGCCGCGCGTTTGATCGAGCGCCTCGCCGATAAAGTCGGCCGGGAAATTTCCGTCAAACCATTTTTTATTCTCGAACGGATAATGCGGAGCGGCGTATGGCATGGAGCCGGATTCGAACCAACAGTCGAAGACATCCGGGATACGACGCATCTCCTCTCCTTTGGCATTCATGAATGTTACTTGGTCGATATTCGGACGATGCAATGCGAGCACATCTTTCTCGTCAAACTTCGCACCGGTTTCTTTTTCCAATTCACTTACGGAGGCAAAGACGCGGACGTCGGTGCCGTCGGCATTGGTCCAAACAGGGATCGGAGCTCCCCAGAATCGCGAACGGGAAATACACCAGTCCGGAGCTGTTTCCAAACCTTTGCCAAAGCGGCCATCTTTTAAGTGTGCCGGATGCCAGTTGATTTTTGCCGCGGTTTTGAGCATCTTTGGACGCAATTTCTTAATGTCGACGTACCAAGCCGGCTGTGCCTTGTAGATCAAACGCGACTTGTTGCGTGCAAAAATCGCCACGGAGTGTTTGACGGTTTCCTTGCGATACAGAAGTCCGCGCTTCTCCAGGTCCTCCATGGTCGGATCATTCGTTTTGAGATAAAATTGTCCGGCGACGAGAGGAACGCCTTCGCGCTGATGCCCGACTTCGTCCAGTGTCACGAGAACCGGGAGACCATGCTCGCCGGCGGCGCGGAAATCTTCTTCGCCAAATGCCGGAGCCGTATGCACGATGCCGGTACCGTCATTCATGGTGACATAATCCATTCCGACCACTTCAAATGAAATACGGCCCTCGCGCTCGACGAGTTTTTCCCATGCCGATTTGATCATCGGGAAAAGCGGCTCGTACTTGAGTCCGATTAATGCCGTGCCCTGCATTTTCTGCACTATCTCGAAATCGTCCTGCTCCTCGCCAAGCGGATAAAATTGCTGGAAGACGGAAGCTTGGAGTTTTTCCGCAAAATAATAGGTTTCACCCGTCGATTTGATGCGTGCTTTGATATACACCTCCTCCGGGTGCACGGCGAGTGCAACGTTTGCCGGCAGCGTCCACGGAGTCGTTGTCCAAGCAAGGAAATAGGTCTTCTCTTCACCGACCGCTGCAAACTTGATGATCACCGAAGGATCTTCCATGTCGACGTAAGAGTTTTCCATCGCCACTTCCGAGTTCGACAAAGGCGTTCCGTTAACCGGCGAATAAAACGAGACGCGCAAATCTTTGTAGACGAGTTTCTTTTTCCAGAGTTCGGAAAAAACCCACCACACGGATTCGATGTAGTCGCGATCCATCGTCTTATAAGCGCCGTCGAAATCCACCCAGCGGCCGAGACGCTCGACATAACGCTTCCATTCGTCGGAGTAACGGAGAACGGCATCGGCACAAGCGCGATTAAAATTCTCTACGCCGAATTCTTCGATATCAGGTTTGCCTTGGAGCTTCTGTTCTTTTTGTATCAGGGATTCCATCGGCAAACCGTGACAATCCCAACCCCAAACACGCGGGACACGATAGCCCTTCATCGTCCAATAGCGCGTTACGGCGTCTTTGATGGCACTTTGCAGTAAGTGTCCCGGATGCGGTAGGCCGGTAGCAAACGGAGGTCCATCGTAAAAAACGTACCCCTTACTTATCGGACGCTCCTCGATGGAACGTTCAAAAATCCCTTGTTTTTTCCACAAAGCGGCGATCTCCTCTTCGATTTTGGGGAAGAGTGGCGCGCGGTCATCGCCGGACTTGGGTGCTTCTGGCATAATGGCCTAAGAATGCGCCGGATTCGCTCCGGGGTCAAGCTATTTTATGCCTATCAAACCCATGATTTATCTCGGAGCCGATCACGCGGGCTTTGCGTTGAAGGAAGTCGTCAAAGCAGAGCTTGTAAAAATAAAACGACAGGCCTGCGACTTGTCGCCGCGTCTTGTCGAAGGAGATGACTATCCCCTGCCGGCTAAAAAAGTGACGCTTGCCATCGGACAAGAAAAAGACTCGCTTGGTATTTTGGTTTGCGGAAGCGGACATGGCATGGAGATTGCCGCGAACCGTGTCAAAGGAATGCGCGCAATCGTGGCGCGGACGGAAGAGGATGCAAAGTTGGCGCGCGAACATAATCACGCGAATATCTTGGTGCTGGGAGGCTGGATCACGAAACCGGCGATGGCGAAAAAAATTGTCGCAATGTTTTTGAAAGCAAAACCGTCAAAGGAAGCGCGGCACATGCGACGTGTGAAGCAACTTGGATAAACCATGGAAATTATTCCGGCGATACTCGTACAGGATCGCGAAACGTTCGCGAGTCGTTTGCGTTTGGTCGAGGGAATTGCGACGGCCGTGCAAATCGACTGCATGGACGGACATTTTGTACCGAATCGATCATGGTATGAGGCCGAAGCTTTGCAGACGACGCTTGGCATCGAATTGCATTTGATGGTTTCCGATCCGCTTGCGGTGATTCGTGAATGGAAGCGCGTGCCGCAAGTGATGCGCGCGATTTGGCATCTCGAGATTCCGATCGATCATGAAGCGGTTATTGATGAAGCGCATAAACTCGGATGGGAGGCGGGACTTGCTCTCTCGCCAATGACTCCCATCGAACGACTTCTGCCGTATCATGAGCGTATCGATGAAGTCTTGATCCTTGGCGTTGAACCGGGGTTCAGCGGACAAAAGCTAACCGAGGCGACACTGGCGAAAATTCATGCCGTAAAAGAACTCGACGCGGCTCTGCGGGTCGGATTTGATGGCGGAGTCAATCAAGAAAATCTCAAACGTGTGATCGAAGCAGGAGCTGACCGCAGCAATCTTGCTTCCGCCATCTTTGAATCGCCCGATCCTTCGGAGACTTTGCGTGCTATACTCACCAGCATATGAAACGATTTATCGCCTGTTTGTCGACTGCGGCCGTACTGCTACTGCCTCTTGCCAGTCATGCCGCGCCGGCATCTGGAACCCTCATCAAAGGCTCTACGGACACGGTGTATTATTACGGCTCTGATGGAAAACGCTATGTTTTCCCGACAGCAAAGACCTACTTTACTTGGTATAACGATTTTTCCGGCGTGGTCACGATTTCCGATCAGGAATTGGGAAGCTACATGATTGGCGGCAATGTGACCTATCGCCCGGGCGTGAAGCTTGTGAAGATCACGACGGATCCCAAGGTCTATGCGGTTTCAGCAAATGGCGGATTGCGCTGGGTGATAACCGAAGGCATTGCACGCGACCTTTATGGTAACGATTGGAATACAAAGATTGATGATGTTCCGGACGCATTCTTCATCAACTACCATATCGATGCGCCGATTCAGTCTTCGACGGAATACAATGCAACCCAGCAAACACAGACAGCGACTTCCATTGGCGTCGATCGTGGAACGCCTAATCCGACATCGCCGACGCCTCCTGTCGTACCGCCTACCCCTACCCCGACACCAACCAGCACAGCTTCCTATTACACGGGAACGATGACCGTTTCCAAGAATCCGGTTTCCGTGAATGAA
>CAZYKJ010000005.1:0-7394 GCA_964648065.1 uncultured Gammaproteobacteria bacterium | reverse complement strand
TGAAACGATTAATATTCGCGGCGATGCGAATCCCGCTTCGAGCATCTCCGCGATTGACCTGTTTTTTGACGGAGTTCTTGCCACAACATGTGACTACGCTCCTTGTTCCACGGACGTTCGCGTTAACACAACCAAAACTCAATATGACGCGGTTGCGCGTTTCCGCTGGATGACGGGTCAGCAATATTTTGCTACATCAACCGTCTTGGTTACAGCCGGTAGCCAGACCGGAGTCTCTATCACCGTTACACGACCGGAAGCACGTACCGGCTCCCTGCGTGAAGTTGTCGTCAGTGCGGACAACAGCTTCATTGCCAAGACCATCGACATTTATATCGATGGCAATGCCGTGCGCGGATGTACCGATCAACAATCCTGCCGTTATGCAGGAACCGAAGACGGAACGATCGGGACTGTACACAATGTCTATGCCGTTTTGCGCGACACGAACGGCTTTGCCAAACAAACCGAAACAAAAACAATTCTCGTTGTCGACAATGAGCATCCGTATGTGACGGTTGAAACCGGTAAAAATACGATTTTTACCGGAGAACAGGTTGACGCAACGGTTCGCGCCTCAGACGACAGCGGTATTGACTGGACGGAGATTTGGCTGAATGGAAACCTGATCAAGCACTGCGCCGCAAGCATCTGTACGGCCAACGTTGGACCGTTTAGCTCGCCGCGAACATTCCAAGTTGTTGGCCGAGCACAGGACACGACCACCCTTGTCGGCTACGGCACATCGACCCTCATAACCGTGCAATAGTTACCCATACGGGCGCCTTTGTGCCATAATGACGGTGCTTATTCTTTTCCTTATTTCACAATCTATGAAGCAACTACTTCGACGTAGTTTAGCCATGGCAGGTACGCTCGCCATGATCGCCGCTCCGCTTGCCTCGCAAGCCGCCGTCACGAACGCCTTTTCGGCCGGTGACTTGATCAAGGGGTCAGGCTCGACGGTTTACTACTTCGCTTCGAATGGTAAGCGCTTCGTTTTCCCGAACGACAAAACGTACTTCACCTGGTACACCAATTTTGATGGCGTGAAGACGATTAGCGACCGCACGCTCGCTGCGATCCCGCTCGGAGGCAATGTGACCTATCGCCCGGGCGTCAAGATGGTCAAGATCACGACGGATCCGAAAGTGTATGCTGTTGATCAGGGCGGCGTCCTCCGCTGGGTCAAGACGCAGCAGTTGGCCGAATCGTTGTTTGGTCTTGCTTGGAAGAGCCAGATCGACGACGTACCAGATCCGTTCTTCGTGAACTACAAGGTCGGTAACCCGATCGAACTCTCGACGGAGTACAGCCCTTCGAATGTCCGCACGAACACGACCACCATCAGCCAGGATAAGCAGATGGACGAAACGGCCGTGACGATCACGATCTCGAGCGTTGATGCTGGATACGTACCGGCAACGATGACTTTCAAGGTCGGCACGACGGTCACGTGGACCAACCGCGACACTTCGGTGCACACGGTTACGGGCGCCGCTTTTGACTCGGGTGATATCGCAGCAGGACATGACTATGTCCACCGCTTCACCTCGACAGGATCGTTCGAGTATCATGACACGATTAACAAGGGCATGACGGCCACGGTAAACGTGGTGAACTAACCTTGGTTAGACGCAACAAACCCCCGGAAACGGGGGTTTGTGTTTTATTCCAAAAAGCGTAGAATAACGCCATATGCTAAAGAAAACCCTTGGGATGATTGCCGTATTAGTTCTCATTCTCGTCGGCGAAGTTTATTGGGTTTCACAGTCGAATGGACTGAAGAACATGATGGCGCGCGTAGCCACCGGCGGATTGACTGTCGGAAGCAGCGAACCGGTCAGTGTCGCTACGCTCACGGACACCGAGGGAACGGTGACGATCAAGCGCGCCGGATCCGTCGTAACGCTTTCCCCTATCACTTCCTTGAACGAAGGCGATGACGTGAAGACGGGTGCGGATGGAAAAGCGTCGATTATCTGGCCAGGATACGGTCGCACGATTATCGACTCCAATTCGGATGTGCTTATCAAGAAAGCCAGCCGCGGATCAACGAGTGATAGCCTTGTCGCAAGTCTGCGCTTGCAGAGCGGCCGCGTGTGGACGCGCTTGGAAAAACTCCTTGATGCGCAATCCTCTTTTGATGTGCGTGCATCGAATGTCGTTGCTACGGTGCGCGGCACAAGCTTCGGCGTCGGCATGGATCAACCGGGACAGGTGGATGTAAAGGTTGCGGAATCGCATGTCGCGATTGGACGCACGGCATCGGCAAATTCCGATACGATTGTCGGCCAAGAAGTCCTCATGCAACCGATGGAACGCATGACCATGGCGCAAAATGCCGCTTCATTACCAAAGCCTTCAACCATGACGCGGGATGAAATGGAGTCCGACGCATTGTTGATGGAAGGCAATGCGGCTATTCCGTCGGAATATATGGATATGGATTGGATGGCTTTTGTCGAAATGATTCTGCAGAGCATTCCACCGGATCAATTGCCTTCGGACTTCAACAAAGGCGAATTCCTGGATTATATGCGCCAAGTACAGGATCAAATTCCAGATGAAGTAAAGCAACAGATTCGCACGCAGTATCAAACGGGACAATAAAAAACAGAAGGCCCCACCTGTATGCAGGCGGGGCTTTTCAGTTCAGATCAGGGGGACATTCCACTGCAGCTCTTCGAGCGGGAGCTCCGGGTGACGGAGCTTGGGCTCGTAAATAGCTTTGTAGCAAGGCTTGAGCAGCTTGGTCTCCGGGTAGTCGAAGAACAGTTTCACGGAGTGACGCAGGACGATGCGGCGGAACATACTGGCCCAGACGGGCTCGACCAGCATGACAACGCTCTTGCCGAAGGACTCGGCCTTCATGTCCGCGACGAAGCTGCGCACGCGCATCTCGAGGTTGAGGAAACTCTCGCCTCCCGCTTCGGGAAGCGTATGGTAGCTCTGATGCTCCAGGTCACTGCACGAGCCTGCTTTCTCGATCAGCCGCGCATCCTCATACAGCGCTCCTCGCTTGGGAAGCAGCTCGACGACAGCTTGAGCTGCGCTCGTCGGTGGAAAGTGAAGGAAGTCCGGTCTTGCACCGGAACGATCACGACCTTTTTCCTCCAGGAAGTTTGCGATCTCGCGATACTTCGCTGCATCCTTGGTATCAGGGAGGCGAATGAGGGTGCAGAGAACCGGCCAGCCAGTGGTCATGTCTCTTATCTCCTTGAAAAAAAGGTGCGAGACAAAAGCTTGCTCGCCGGTTCACGCCATGTCAACCGCGGTGTATCATTAACGCATTATGGCGCGTAGCAAGGTTTGGATGGAAGAAAAAGCGAATGAGATTCGCGAGGACATTATTACAGCATTACTTGAAGCAAAAAGCGGACATTCGGCCGGGCCGTTAGGCATGGCGGATATTTTTACGGCTTTGTATTTCCGTGTTGCCAATATCGACCCAAAAAAGCGCAATGATCCGAATCGAGATCGTGTCGTTTTGTCGAATGCGCATATCTGTCCCCTGCTCTATGCGACACTGGCACATCGAGGATTTTGTTCGCGCGAAGAATTTTTGAAAACGCTGCGAAAAATGGGAAGTCCTTTTCAAGGACATTCGAATAATCATTTTGATATCGGGATTGAGACTTGCGGCGGACCGCTGGGACAGGGATTGTCACAAGCTGTGGGCATGGCTTTGGCCGCACGTGTGGATCAAGCGAAGTGGCGAACGTTTGCAATGCTCAGCGATGGCGAGCTTGATGAAGGACAAACGTGGGAAGCTGTCATGCTGGCTGGCAAGGAGCGTTTGCATCAACTGACAGCTGTCGTTGATCGCAATAATATTCAAATCGACGGGTATACCGAAACCATCATGCCGCTCGAGCCTTTGGCCGATAAGTGGCGGGCTTTCAATTGGCATGTCATCGAGATTGACGGGCACAATATCCAACAATTCATCGATGCCGCAGGCGAAGCGAAAGCGGTGTACGAGAAACCAACCGTGATTCTCGCACATACCATACCGGGCAAGGGCGTGAGCTTCATGGAAAATCGGTTTGAATGGCATGGCAAACCGCCGAATGCGGAAGAAGCAAAAGCGGCACTGAAGGAATTAAGAACGCTAGGAGGAAGGATTCGAAGCGAACATGAATAACTTTATTAACGAATAACAAAACACTATGCCTACACCTGTCAACAAAGTCGGACTGTCGATCGGCGTGATTATTACCGTTTCAATACTTCTTGTTCTTGTCACGCTTGGCATTATCTGGAATGGGACAAAGCAGATGTTCTCCATGAATGCCTCTCCTGCGATGCAGGATATCGCTTACAACTATGGCACCGGAGGAACAGCGGTTGCACCGAGCGCGCCAGCCGGAGCACCGTCCACCATTGCGCGTGGCGAAGTTGCGACAGACGGCTATGCGGATAAGTCCATGATGCCCCCGGTTCCGTACCCGACATCAGGAGGTGCAACGCCGGAAGATCGCGCTCGCGTTGGCGAAAAAATCATCCGCAACGGATCTCTGACGCTCCGCGTGGATGACGCGACGAAGCGTTTGGAGGAAGTACGAGGGATCACAACGGAACTTGGAGGCTTCGTGCAGCAAGCAAATATCCAGGATAATGCCGGCGTAAAAACGGCGTATATCACCATCCGCATTCCGACGGATAAATACACGGATGCCGCGAATCGCTTTAAGAAACTTGCTTCAACCGTATTTATTGAGACGGAGAATGCGCAGGATGTGACGGATCAATATGTGGATTTGGATGCTCGTTTGAAATCGGCACGTGCGGAAGAAGAGCAGTATCTTGCCATCTTAAAACAGTCGCATACCATCGATGATACGCTTCAGGTTACCGCACGCTTAGCCGATGTTCGTACGCGCATCGAACAGATGGACGCGCAAATGCGCAATCTCACGGGACAGACGAGCTACGCCACTCTGAGCTTGACGCTGACCGAGGAAACGCATGTGGAAGCACCGACGCGCGTCTGGAAACCGCTTGAGACATTCCATGCCGCTATCCAGTCGTTAATCGAAAACTTGCAGGGCTTGGCTGATGCCTTGATTGCCTTTGCCGTCTTCTTTATCGGATTGGTTCTGCCGATCTTGATCGGACTTGCGATTATTGCCTGGATTATCCGTGCAATCGTGAAGCGGATGATGAAATAACGTATGTCGATTCCGCTGAATCCAAAACTCTACGACAAGAAGGTCGAGCAAATCCCGACGCGCAACGGTTATGGCGACGGCCTGGTTGAATTAGGCAAAGTCGACAAGCGCGTCATGGTGCTGACCGGAGATTTGGCGGAGTCGACACGTGCGCATTTGTTCCAGAAAGCGTATCCGGAGCGATTCGTGGAATGCGGCGTCGCAGAACAGAATATGATGGGTGTAGCAGCAGGTCTCGCACTCTCCGGCAAAATTCCGTTCGTGAGCTCGTATGCCGTATTCGTTCCCGGACGCTGCTGGGATCAGTTGCGCGTGAGCGTTTGTTACTCGAATGCGAATGTGAAAATTGCGGGTGCGCATGCCGGTATTTCCGTCGGACCGGATGGCGCAACGCATCAGGCATTGGAAGATCTCGCCATCACGCGAGTGTTGCCGAATCTGACGGTCGTTGTGCCTTGCGACTATCTGGAAACCAAGAAGGCGACGATTGCGCTAGCAAAAATGATTGGTCCTGCGTATTTCCGATTTACGCGTGAAAAAACACCGGTGATGACGGTCGCAAAAACACCGTTCAAGATTGGTAAAGCGAATGTGATGCGCGAAGGAACGGATGTAACCATTGCCGCTTGCGGTCCGCTTGTTTACGAAGCGATGGTGGCCGCGAAGTTGCTGGAAAAAGAAAAGATTAGCGTCGAAGTACTCAATTGCCACACCCTCAAACCGTTTGATGAAGCGACGCTCGTGAAAAGCGTAAAGAAAACAGGCTGTTGTGTGACCGTGGAAGAGCATCAAATCATCGGAGCATTAGCCGGAGCTGCGTCAGAGACGCTCGGACGAAATTATCCGGTACCGATTGAGAATGTTGGTATGCCGGATTCGTTTGGCGAGAGCGGAGAGCCGGATGAATTGCTGGCAAAATATGGAATGAAGGCGAAAGATATTGTTGCGGCTGCAAAGAAGGTGTTGAAGCGAAAATAGCGTTTTTGTCAATAAATAAACACATTTTGCTTGACAAAATGATTAAAAACTGCTAGAATTAACCTAAGTCGCGAAAATATTTGGTTATTAAAAAAACCGCTTAATTGAGCGGTTTTTGAAAAATACAATGAAAGAGCCCCACCGCTAGATCTTGCGGTGGGGCTTGTTCGTTCAGCCGATGTTCTTTTTCGGCGGAACCGAGGAGTTGGGCGGTGGCCGAATGGTCAACGGTTCGGATGGGGGCGGGCCCCAGGTATATTTCGGGGGTTTGTCGGTTGGCTGCTTTGGGGGCATGGATCCGAAAGATGGACGTGCCAATCCTGATGCAGATGATCGCGCGGGCGGCGGTGCAATCGTATTGCGTCCGGTCATCTCGGCCAAGCCGACCTTGGCCTTTCTGACCTGATCGATCGACCATCCGAGCGCTGCCGCAAGGGCACGCGGATCCGTGAGAATCAAGGCGTAAAAGAGGTCGTCTGTCTCGATGACGCGCTCGACGAGCAGCGGCAGAAGTATTTGCGGCAATACAAGCGCGTCTGCCTCGAGACGTGCTCCAAAATTACGATCGTCCGGAATGAGATCCGGACTCGTCGTCACACGGCGTGTGATGCTCATCCGAACCTCCGATTTGAACGAACGCGTTCAGCATGGCCTATTTTCAGGATCTTGGCAATGGTCCCACCGGAACCATACTCCGAGCCTCGCCATCGAGAAGATAGCCGCTTGCTATCTCGGTTAACGGCGGTTCTTCGCACCCGAGCACCTTCGCCCAAGCACGCAGCCAGCGGCTCAGAATCGGCAAATGAGTGACAAATATCAGCCCATTGGGCTCCGTGGGAGGCAGGAGGTCGGAAAGGTCTCCATCCATGCCAATACGCTGGTCGACGATGGCGGGCAGGTCAAGTTTTTTGGATAGGATGGCCGCCGTTTCCTGTGTACGGGTGCTTGGCGAGTAGCGTATCTCTTTCCAGGGGCCGTGTGAGGCCAATGCCTCGGCTAAACGTAAAATATCCTGTTCCCCATCCGGGGTCAGGGTACCGTCGCCAAGGTGATAGCCGGCGTGACGAATGAGGGCGAACATAGGGTTTGACGGACTTGCCAGAGGGCGCGCGCTTTGTTACGCTTTCCCCCGCCTAGATGATTTCTACTGTTCCGCGAATGGCGGGCATCGTCAAGCGGCAAATACGTGGGTGCGTGGTGTAGCCCGGTTAACACGTCTCCCTGTCACGGAGAAGACCGAGG
>CAZYKJ010000004.1:0-19359 GCA_964648065.1 uncultured Gammaproteobacteria bacterium | reverse complement strand
TCTCCGCATTAATATCAAAGCCGGTCGCCTGAAGCGGCAACATCATCAATTGATCGCGACGATACAAACGGAAAATAGGACTCACATCCGCAACCTTTGTACCGATAACGAGACCGTAAACCATGCTCGCAATTTTCGAAATCTGAATACGCCATTTCGGAACATCCGCTCCATAACCCGCAAGCTTCGGCGAACCCGATACAACATCTGCATCACCAACTTGATAGCGCAAGAACAAATCCTTCACGAGCGTGGGTGCAAACGTGAGATCGCTATCCATCGTGATCACAAGATCGCCACGCGCCACCGCAATTCCGGTTCGAACCGCAGCACCCAATCCCTGATTACGATCATGCTTCACCAAACGAACCGGCCCGCCCAAAGACGCGGCAACACTTGCCGTCTCATCCTTGCTTCCATCGTCAACAACGACAATCTCATACGGTTCTCCCAATGCATCAAAAACCGGAATCACTTCCGTCGGAATACGACGCAAATTCTCCGCTTCATTGTACGCAGGAAAAATAAACGAGATCATACGGCAATAAATTCCGCGATACGACGTGCACGCTCTTGCCAAGTATAACGCGAAGACAAACGTTTCGCTTCATCGGCACGACGCTTTGCTTCTTCCGGATAATCCATAGCCATTCTAATTTCCATCGCAAGCGATTCTGCATCACCAGGCTTTGCGATAAATGCACTTTTCTCCGAAACAATCTCACGCACACTCGGCAAATCCGTCGCAACCATCGGTACGCCGCTCATCAAGTATTCGAACAACTTCAACGGCGACATGTAATACGCATAATGCTCGGTATACGGAAACGGCATAAGCAAAAGATCCGCAGCCGCATAAAATTTTCCGAGCATTGATTGCGGTTGATGTCCCCTAAACCGAACGCGATCCGTAGCCCAAGGCTTGTATTTCAAAATTTCATCCGGTGTACCTCCTACCGCAAGCAATTGAATCTTCTGTCCCTGATCGCCAAGTCGATTCACCGCCTCAATCGCCTCATCCAAACCCTTCGACATTCCCATCGTCGTAAATTTGCCGGTATAGAGACAAACGAAATCACTCTCGGGAATTCCGAGCTCTTTTCGAATCGCAGAAGGATCAAAAGTCGTCTCAAATAATTTCGGATCAACCGCATCCGGCTCGACAAAAACTTTTGTCGCCTCAACTCCAATCTCTACAATCTTTTTCTTGCTTGCCGATGTCAGAGTCACGATTCCATCCAAGGAACGCATGATCTTCTTCGTCCAAGATGAATGATGCAAAGCATGGGACTCCCAAACATGTTTTCCCGGAATTCCCGAAATACCAAACACATACAGCTCGCGGCTAAACACGACATCCGGTTTAAACGTATTCAATTCCTTTCGCAATGAAAACAAAAATGTCGCCGTCTGAATCCAAAGACCAACAGGACCAAGCCATCGATAAACCAAGGTGTCGACACAGGAGACACGTTTGAACGCAAAAGTCTTCTCGACACCATAATACGCAAACGGATCTTCCGCCTGCACAGGACGGCGATCCGGCACATACAACGTCACCTCATGTCCAAGATTCGCAAAAGCGCGACACATGGCCATGACCTGGTCGCTCTGCGCTTTTTCCGATGGAAATCGGCTATTTGCGACGTATGCGAGTTTCATACAGATAGAGAAGCATCCATGCAGCAAATGGAGCAAGTAAATGATCCAACGGCATTCGATACTTGGTGTAACCTACAAACAATGTGTGCATCAAGCTGTACACGAGACAAATAATCGCCACGAGCACGGCATTTGTATTCTTGCGCTTGATCATCACAAAGATTAAGCCAAGCCATCCGATCCACACGACTACGAATGTCGAAATCCAAACCGCAGACAAAGCCAAGAAAACTTTTCGCGGATCATTCGCAAAAGACCAAGGCGCACCCGTTTTCACACTCGGGAACAATCCTGGCATCCAGAATGTTTTGAATTTTTGTAGCTGCACCTTCCAACCCTCTGTCCAATAGTTCTGCTTCAGCCAACCAAAACCGCGCTCGGACCAATAATCGCTAAATTGTTTTTCATTCAATGGGCCCAGTTCGGCACAAGTAGGAGCAGGCAAAACCGGTTCGCGAGGATGCCATTCCGTCCACATGATGGAATCACGATACACGCCGTCGGCAACAAGCAGAGTCTTCAAATCCGGAGGCATGTTGTAAATCTTGTACATCGGATTTGTCGACGAAACAACTTCATCATCAACGTACTCCATCGGATAACCGCGCTTGGTAATCTCGTAAATATACTCGTTATTCGCTTTGCCTAACGCATGTCCCAAATCCGTCGTGAGCGGAACAAACGCATGGAACGCCAAATAATTACGATACGTCCACGGCGCAATCAAACCGATCGAGACGAGCGCCATGACAACCGCAACGCCGAGCGTCAGCTTCCAATCCGGCCACCAACACCACAAGAGCCAAGCAACAATAAACGGTGTCACCGGAAGAATTGTTCCCTGTATATATGCGAGTGCTGCGATGGAAATACCGGCAAGTATCGCCGTGCTCCACTTCTTATTCTCTTTCAAACGAAGCAACGTCCAAACCAAGAACAAGAGGAAAAATACCGACAAGAACGTGTGGTAGTACTGCGTGAAATGATAAAACGTGTATGGATAACACGTCATGATAAATGCACCGAGCAAAGCGGCGCGCTTACCGACCAAACGAACGCCGACGAAATGCACAAGAATCATCGCTAGCCATGCGATCAAGTTCTGTACCAACGCTTGCGCTAATGTGTTCGTCGGCGAAAAAATCGTATACAAACCCGTCAAGAAGAATAGATAACCTGGAGATCGAGCCGCTGACGGACACCCAAGTTGATCGGCATAGGTATACCCAAGCCCTTTAAACCAGTGATCAACCAGCGTATAAAAACCCCACTCACGATTCATCAAACCGTGATGGAATAAAAACGCAGACGATAATCGAACGGCGAGCGCAAACAGGACGAAAGCGAAAACCCAAAGATCAAAACGCGGACTTGTCTCGCGCTTCTCCGATACAACACGCTTCCATCCCTCACGCTGTCGCTGATGCAATTCCGAACGTGCGGGAAAACTTCGCGCACGTTCACGAGCCGAATCCTTGTATTGTTTCGCAAGTTCCGGCTGACGTATCGCTACTTCCAAAGAATCTGCAAGCGCTTTGGCGTCCCCGACCTTTACTCCCCAACCATCAACACCGGGACGGAAAAATGAACCGACGCAGCCGGTTTCCGTCGCCACTACCGTCACTCCTGCCGCCATCGCCTCAACCACCGTTCTCCCCCAGCCCTCATAATTCGAAGACAAAACAAAGATGTCGGCATCATTCCACAACTCATCCGGCTTCTTCCAAGACTCGATGCGGACATGTCGAAGCAGTCCGAGTTTTTCGATTCGCCCATGCAAAAATGACAAAAGCGGACCTTCACCGATCAACGTTAAACGAAAATCAATTTTGCGATCAGCCAACAATTTCGCCGATGCAAGCAACGTCTCCAGTCCTTTCTGCGAAACAAAACGGCACGGAGCAACAAGTCGAGCTGTCGAGGCAAAACTCTTGATCGAACGATCGAGCAACAAAGAAACATCCTGCGCAACCGGAATCACTTCAATATGATTCGCCGGAACACCAAGCTTCATCACATGCTCTCGCACGCGCTCACTCACGACACGCACACGCTCCGCATGACGCAGCAAATACATTCCCATCCAAGACATCACGCGATTCTTCCAAGATTCTTGCACCCAATATCCGGAATAAAAATCCGCATGCTCCTGAATTTCCAGCGGTACATTCAACCAGCGCGAAACAATGTAGCCGACGAAGCCTGCTACAAAAGGATCCTGCGCCGAAATCACCGTTCGATTCGGCGCCTGCTTCACCGCACGACGTCCGGCAAGAATTGCAGAAAAAATTCTACGCAAAGAATTTCCAGAAAAACTTTTCACCGACAAATTCTGCGACTGACGATTTACAACTTGCGAAAGCTTCGACAAAACAATCGCATGCGCATGACCTTCCCCCGCCAAATCCATCAAACGTAGAGAGGAGTCTGATCCCTCATCCGCCAAAGCACGATCAAACGAAAACATAACAGTCTGCAACGGCCCTTTTCCTTCAACCGTTTCCGACAAAACAGTTTCGACATGCTCTACCATCTGCGCATGTGTCCACGTTGCCGCTTTTTTCGCTACCTCAATTCTCTGAACGACTCGACGAATCCTCTCAATCCAAGCGTTACGATTCTGATACGGCAAAACAGAAATCAAATCGCCAAATACTTCCGCTGTCTCCGGATTTCCACCCTGATCGCTCACCAAACACGGAACACCAAGCGAGGCCGCCTCCGCAACCACATGCGGATAGCCCTCATAACCCGAATGCAACAGAAATGCATCGCACGCACGATACCAATCCGCCAATTCCTGACGATTCAAGCGCCCAACAAATCGCACGCGATCGCCAAGTCCTTCCGCCATCTTTTTCCAGCTCTCCATCTCCGGACCATCTCCGCCTACGATCAAAACATGAGAATCCGGCAACTCTTTCCACCAAGAAATTAATTCAGCAACACCTTTCCAAGGCACGGCGCGAACCACCGTCAAACAAACTGTCTTATCCGCTACTCCGAATCGACGTCGAGCTTCATCGCGCGTACCTTCCGGTAACGAATGTTCCGCATTCAAAATCACCGTCGTCAACTCCGGAAAAGCTCCCCAACGCTCAACAACAGTTTTCAAATAACGGCTCGGTGCAATAATTCGTGATGCACGTTTCGCAACCCATCGCTCCATACGTTCAAAGAAACCGATCTTGCCCGAATGTTTTTTCTCCAAAAACACATCCAAGAGCTCATCACCAATATGTAAATTCTGATACTGCTCCCAAGCATAATCACCAGGTACACGAAGCACCGTAGGCACGCCGCGCAATTTCGCAGCAAGCGTCATCGGAAATCCTTCAGACGCAGCGCCCTGTAAAAAAACCACGTCTTGTCCCCGTACCGTCTTCAACGCTTTCAAGAAAAAACGAATATAACGAATCACCGCTCCCCCGCTTCGCGAAACACGCGCAACATTCCAAGCGTCATCCTTCGAAGGCGTTTTCTCGCCATACGCAATCACCGACACGTGATGTCCGCGCTCCGTCAATGCCAAAGCCATGCCCGACGCATATTGCGCAGGACCACCGGATTCAGGCGGATAAATGCCCGTAGCGATCAGAACGTTCATGGTTTTTGTACAACAAGCGTGCTCGATAACATCACACGATCCAATTCTTCCGGCGAATAAACTGCGGCCAGCTTCTCCTCAAAATCAATCCAAGAAGCGACAGCTTCATCCGATGCTCCACGCATGAATCCTTTTAACTTCATTAGATTGTGTTTGCGAAAATCGAGCACAACAAGTCCCGCCTGCTCCGCCATACGACGAAACTCCGCATCGTCCACATGTTTCATATACGGACCTTCTTTTCCAAACATCGCCATCACTTGGCTCACCGGCACCATCAAACGCTCTTTGATATCCGAAGATCGAAAATGTCCGTCATCATAATTCAAAAAGGCAATGCCTCCGGATTTCAATGCTGATGAAACTGTTTGCAAAAACGCGCGTCGGTTAACCACATGTTCAATCGCGCTTAAAGCCGTGACAACATCAAAACCTTCTCCGCGATTTTTCTGCGCATCGCCGCTCGAAATAGACATGTTCGAAAATCCTGCGAATATCTTCTTTCCACGCTCGATCGCTACCGCATCATGATCAAAACCTTCATAGTTCATGTTCGGATGCGACTCGGCAAACGTCTTCCAAACTCCCGCATCTCCGCAGCCCAAATCCAAAAGCCGGAACGAAGCATTCCCAAAACGCCGATCAAGCTCGGAAAAAATCCACTGTTTTGCCGTGTTTCCTTTGCTAAAAATCATAAGGAATGGAAGAGTTGCCGCATCTTTTCCACAATGCGATCCCAATCATACCGTTCGCGCACCAACTTAGCGCCATTCGCCACAATCCGCTCACGCAGACCCGGTTCCGCGAGCAATCGATCAACCGCTTTCGCGATAGACTCCGGATTTCGCGGCTGACAGAAAATGCCCGTCTCCCCATCCGTCAAAAAGTCCGGGATACCTCCAACCGGCGTCGCAATCATCGGAATCTCCGCAGCCATTGCTTCCAAAAACGCGATTCCTTGCCCCTCGGACAAAGAGGGTCGAATAAAAATATCCGATGCGTGAAATAATTCCGGCAGCTCATCCTGATTGCGATATCCGGCAAACACAACGCGAGAATCCAAACCGAACGAATGAACGAGCGCCTTCAACATCGCCTCATCCTCTCCAAGTCCCGCAATCAAAAATTTGCAGCGCTCCGGCATCATTGGCAACGCACGAATCACATCATCAATCGCATTCTTCAAGGACAATCGCGACGCCGTCATAAGGACAATATCCTCGCTACCAAATCCGAAACCCGAACGAATAGCATTTCGACGAGTCGCATCCATATTCAAAGAAAACTTTTTGATATCCACTCCATTCGGAATAATTTCCGGCTGACTCTTGAATCCGCCACGCACCGCCCATTCTCCAAGAAATCTCGAAATCGCTTGCACGTGATCCGCGCGCTTAAACAACATCGATTGCAAAAACGCAAACGGTCCAAGTTTCTTCGCATACGTTTCCAACGGATCACCTTCTTGCAAGGTCAGCAGCAACTTCGTCTTCGGGCGTATCCAGCTATAAAACAAACTCGCCAACCCGGCATAACTCGCCATCATCGACCAAACCGGCGTCCCCGTTTTCACCAATCGCAACCCACATAACGGTCCGACAAACGGCAAAAAATATTTATCGAATGTCGAACCAAATCCAACACGATGGATTTGCACATTTCCGATACGTTCATTCTTCGGCAATCCCGGTCGCAAACGTGCGCAGACCATCTGAAATGAAAATTCCGGCAGACGATCCGTCAGCTCCTTGATCGCAACTTCCGCACCTCCGAAATTCGGATAATACGAAGTGGAAAAAATGAGAATCTTCTTATCCATATTGTTCCAACCACGTCGCAAGACTGTAGAGCACCCACATTTTGTTCCCATGATCGCTACCCCCGTCATTCTCCTTCAACAGTTTTTCCACCTGATCCTTCGCAACATAGATGTGCAGCTTCGTCGTCTTCACACATCGCTCGACAAATACCGAACGCAAACTTCCACGGAACCAATCCGCCAGCGGAACCTGAAAGCCGCGCTTGGCGCGCTGACCTACCTCAGCCGGCAATAAATCCTTTACAGCTTCAACAAGTAACGCCTTCTTTTTTGCTTTATTGTAGCGATATTCCAGCGGTAAACTCGTGACATACGCCACCAATTCCTGATCAAGCAACGGACAACGCGCCTCCAGACCGTGAGCCATGGTCGCGCGGTCCATCTTCACATTCAAGTCGTCCGACAAATAAAAATTCAAATCAAAATCCATTGCCGCTGCAATCGGCTCAATATCGTTTCGGAAATGCGATGCGACAAATGCACGCGACTCCGGCGTATCGATGCAAGAACCAACGAATAATCGCGCATAACCTTCCGCATGACTCGTACGAAGTCCTTCAAGGGTCTCGGCAAAACGCTGATAACGCGGATCACGCGTCACGCTCCACATCAGCCGTGAAATAGGGAACGCCATCCATCCCAATCCCAGTCGATGCAAACGCAACGCCTTTTCAAAATATCCATAACGTCGATAACCGGCGAACAATTCATCGCCGCCGTCGCCCGTCAGGACGGCTTTAACGAACGGCTTCGTCTGCTTCGCAAGAATCCACGTATTAATCGAAGATGCATCCGCATAGGGAGCGTCATACTGCTTGATCACTTCATCCGCGATCGCCAACAAATCTTCGGGCTTCGCGAGAAAGGCATGATGCTCAAATCCGAATTGTTTCGCCAATTCCGCAGCTTGATCTCGCTCATCAAACTTCGCTTCATCAAAACCAAGTGTGAAAGACGAGAGCTTCGCTCCCTGCTCCTTCGCCAAAGCCGCAACCGCCGACGAATCAATACCGCCGGAAAGAAAAATTCCAATTGGAACATCCGCAATCAAACGCAAACGTACACTCGCTTCCAATCGTTTGCGAACTTCGCGCGTCGCCTCTTCGAAACTCACATTCAACGGAGCGGATTCCGTCGTGTACTTCTTCAACGATAAAACTCCATCCTTCCAAGTTCCACAATTTCCAGGCTCCAACGAAAAAACATTCTTAAAACCCGTACGCGGACTCGGAACATATTGCAATCCCAAAAACATGTTGATTGATTCCGCGTCAACTTCCAACTTCTCGACAGCGCCAATCGCTTTCAATTCTGAAGCAAACAAAAACGATTCGCTCGTTGCTTTATAGAAAAACGGTTTCTTGCCAATGCGATCGCGAGCAAAAAATAATTTCTGATCAACATTATCCCAAATCGCAAACGCAAACATGCCGCGAATTTTCTCCAACATCTTCTCGCCATAGCGAGCGTACATCACCAATAAAACTTCCGTGTCCGAGTTGGAATGAAAAGCATACGCAGAAAGATCTGCCTTTAATTCCTGATAGTTATAGATCTCTCCGTTGAACGTAATCGTAAAGCGGCCGTCGGTGGAAGTCATCGGCTGATGTCCTCCTTCGGACAAATCAATGATCGATAATCGGCGATGGACAAAGCCGGCCGAGCCATCAGTCCAAAGTCCCTGCCCATCCGGCCCACGGCGCGCCAAAGCAGCCGACATGAGCTCCAAGCGACTGGTATCAGCCTTTTGGCTAAGTTGACGTATTTCTCCAGCTATCCCGCACATAGGGTTTAGCCTAGCCGAAAACAGCAATTTCGGCTATGGTAAGCGAATGCGCATCGCCATTATCGTCACGCAAGGCGAACAAGGCGGGGTTCAGGACTTCCTGAGCCGTTTTATGATTTGGCTCAAATCGCGAGGCCACCAAGTAAACGTTTACGCCGGAACCAACGGATGGCTCGCCGAGCAATGCCAAAAAGCCGGAATTCCGTTCAAGAAGCTCGAGCATCTGAAGCGAAACATTCATCCGCTTCACGATCTTCTCGCCATTCAAGAAATCAAACGCGAACTTTGCGAATTCAAACCCGACGCCGCCCACATCAATAGCACGAAGGCTGGCATCATCGCTTCTATTGCCGCGCGTCTCGCAAAAGTTCCGCGTATCACCTATCGCATCGGCGGTTGGGTTTTTCTTGAAGATCTTCCGGCCTGGAAAAAATCTCTCTACAAAAATTTGGAGAAATTCACCGCACGCTTCAAAGACGTGATTATTTGCGTTCATCCGGACGATGTAAAAGTCGCAAAATCCATCGGCATCAAACCAAAACTCCATCTCGTCTCCGTTATGAATGGAATTGATGTGCCGAGTTTCGAATCCGAACTTCTTTCTCGCGACAAGGCCCGACAATCCCTCGGACTCGATTCTTCCTATATCTTCGGAACCATCGCGAACTTTTACGTTCCAAAAAATCTCCCTCAATACATCGAAGCTTGTTCCATCGTTGCAAAACAAATACCCAACGCTCGCTTTGTGATCATCGGTGACGGCGAGCAACGAGCGCTCATCGAAGAAGCCATCCGAACTCGGCATCTCAAAGATCATGTCGTGCTTGCAGGCGCCCGAAAAGACGCCGATCGACTCTTCCTGGCCTTCGACACCTTCGTACTCCCCTCCTCCAAGGAAGGCATGAGCTGGGCTCTGCTCCGCGCCATGGCCGCCGGTCTCCCCTGCATCGCAACGGACGTTGGCGCAGCTGAATTCATGCTCGCTCCGAACGCCGGCATTAGGACACCTTCAAAAAATCCGACCGCACTCGCCGCCGCCATGATCAAACTCGCGCAAAACGAACAACACCGCAGGGAACTCGGCGCACATGCCAGACAAAAAGTCGCGGATCACTTTCGTGAATCCGCGACCTTTCAAGGCAACTTAGACGCACTTACTCGCTAACGTCTCGGCCCCTTATAACCGCCTGTCGTTGTTGCCGTCTTCGGTTGAGGTGTCGTCGTTGAAGGCTCGCTCTGCTGTTTCAACATCGCCGCGTAAGCTGTAGGCGTTGCCGGATCAATCGCTGTCGCCACCTTCATCAGCGCATCCTTGAGATCCGTTTTCTTAGACACGTCTAATTTGTAAAGCAGTTGCGCATAAATCGCCGCATTTGCCGCCGGATAATCCGTGGCAAGTTTATCGATCATCGTACGCAAACCCGTATCATCACCTTTCACGAGATACGCATCCATCAAAACAGCGAGCTCGCGAGGCGCTTGAAGCGAATACGGATATTGGACACTGCGCGCTTTCAAGATCTGTTCCGCTCCACCCTCGAGATCATGCTTGTCATACATGAGCGTGATACCCAAGTTCCAATAGCCTTCGCCAAAATCCGGATCAAAGTCGATCACACGCTTGAAGATCGTGATCGCCGGATCGATATTTCCCGTTTGAAGATACAATCGGGCCAAACCATAATGCAGCTGCTGTCGCTTGGGACTAGTATCAATCGCCGATAGATACATCTGTTCGGCCACCTGCGCCTCCGTCGGCTTCAACGGCATAATACTTTGCGCAAGCGAGGCAAAGATAAATCGCGGATGCGTATTGCGCGCATGACGAGAAATTTCTTCCAACGAAAGTTTCTTGGCCAAGTCATACCATTCGCTCCAATTCGGAACGCGATCAGCGCCGCCGCTATTGCTCAAACAGATCAAATTACGCGAGATTAAAAACGTCTGCTCGTCCAAGTACGGCGTCCAAGTCTTGGAAGCTTCCAACGCCATTTGGTACGCAATAGCCGGATTGGCGGCAAACGTCGCATTCGCCTGCAATGACAAACGGGAAATCATGAATGGCTGCACCGAGGTGCGCAACACCACAAAAAACATGATAACCGTAACTACCACAAAGCCCGTCCAAGGTGCGCCAATCGTGCCGACCTCTTTATGTTTCTCCGCCATCACTTCCCGATCTCCGACAAATTCCCCCTTCGTTGCAGCAATGATCAGCGCGAACAGCAGATAACTCATCGAAAAGCCGGCCGGATGATCAAACACGAACAAGTTTTGGACGAAATACGCAACCGGCAACGAAAACAAGATGGCAGCAATCGGCAAGTCAATCCACTTGTGCTTGAACGCGCGCCAAGTCGAGTAAAAAATCGCGCCGTAAATACCGAAGTAGGTCAGGAAGCCGATCAATCCCGTCATCGACAGCACATCCAGAACCGTGTTGTGCGCGCGGTCGAACCAGGTTTCATATTGTCCGTAACGCAATGAAATCGGATTGTATTTAAGATTGAACAGGATATGGAAGTTGTCGAATCCCCATCCGGCAATCGGTCGTTCGACAAATCCGTCCCAAGCAATATGCCACGCAATCAAACGCGTGCTCACCGAGCCTTCAAAGTTGACGAAACGATCGAGCGGCGTGGTGCGGACAAAGGCATTGTCGCGAGCCAAATACAACGCCCCATATCCCGCGAACATCGCAAGCAAAATTCCAAACACGCCATACCGCATCTTCTTGTTGGTCGTAAACAGTGCGGTATAAAAGGCAAAAGCAACAAGACCCGCGGCCAAACCGACCAAAGCACCGCGCGACTGGGCCAAGATAAATGCAATGATATCCAAACCGAGAATACAACCGTACGTAATACGCCAATTGCGATTCGGATTGCGCCAAAAAAGCAAAGCAATAAAGAAGAAGTTGAAGATTTGATACGCCGCCATGTAAATCGGGTTGTCGAGCAATCCGCCAACACGATCACCTGCCGGAAACAGCAACAAATTCGGATTGATCTTTTGCAAAATAGCGACAATCGCCATGATCGCCGAGAGCACGATCTGATAATGCAGCAGCTTCTTCCACTGATCCCAAGTCTTAAGCAAACCCACGGTCATAATCATCCACAACAAGAAATGCAGAACCGTAAACAAACCGTTCATGCGCTCCTGATTCCCCCACCAGGCTCGATATGGATCAACCGCGAAAATAACGGAAATACCAATCGCAATAAAATACGCAATGATTGCGAACAAAAGGATATGCTTCTTTGGACGATAGGCCGGCTCCATCCAGGCTAAAGCCAAATAAGCCGGAAAGGTCATGCCGACCAAAACCTGGAAAAAAATGAGCTTGGAAAAAACGAATGGGAAGATGACGGTCGGGATAAACATGAGCGGCATGAGCAGTCCGCCATACACTCCGATCAGCGTAATCGCCTTAAAAAACCTGATAGCTTGGGTTCGATTCATATCGGCCGAAAGCATAGCATAAAAACAAACACGCCCCGAAGGGCGTGTTTGTTTTGTTGACTGCGCTACAAATTAGCGAGTCAAGGTCTGCGTCTGGGTCATGTCGTCTACGTAGACGTCATTTGTCCAGTCGAAGGATCCGGCGCCGGCGCCAGCAAACGAGTGCGGGACTTCGGACAAGTCGGACCAAACGAACGTACCTGCGGAGTCGGCCGTGCCGTCCGGTGAGGTAGCTGTGTCCAAGTTCGGACCGAACATGGAGTGCGGAGCGTTTGTCAACGAGGTACCTACGACGGCTTCGTCGTCCAAGTAACCCGTGACAACCGTACCAGCCGTGTTACGCGTCGGAGCGATGCTGACCGTGTCGCCGCCAACCGATCCGGCCGGAGTGGCGTAGATCGTGTAGACGTTTCCAGAGCCCGTGATCGTTTCTTCATTCGTGAAGGACACGATGATGCGGCCAGACGTGGCAGCAGCGGCAATGGAACCGGCTTCAATACCGTTTCCGAGGTGATCAGTGATCGCGTAGTCAGCCAAAGCCATGTCCGTCGAACCCTTACGAACGCGGAAGTTCGTGAGAGACGTCGAACCGGTCTTCGAGAAGTCAAACGAGAGCTTCTTCACGGCGATCGAGCCGGCGCTGTCAGCCGAGATCTGCATGCGGTACAGGTCCTGAGAGGAACCGTTGGCAAGCGTCGTGGTTGAGAGCGACTGGCGAGTGACCGTCGGCTTGGACTTGCGGATCACGAAGTTGTTTCCGACCGTGGAGACACCCGTGGCGTACACGAGATCACCAGAGGCCTGACCAACAGCGCGAACGTTGAACTTACCGCTGTAGTTGGCATCCCAGTTACCCGTCTGCAAGTTGGCACCTGTGCCAAGCTTGACCTGGTTACCGGAGCGAACGACACCCGTGGAGGCGCCGGCCACCGAGGAGGAGGACTGGACGTTACCAATCTTACCCCACACCTGGTAGGTGATGGAGCCATCCTTCGGAACCATGATCGGAGTAGCGAGAGAAACGTCAACGTTGCGGAGTGCACCGGACGGGAAGATGTCCTGACCCTTGACTGCACCATCCTGCGCAATAGCGACGGCGGTGAAGTTGGCGGCATCGCCCGTGGAAGTGACGTTGATGCGCTCAATGCTCATGGCCTCGAACTGAGCCGTGGCCTTGAACTGAGCGAGATTCTGCCAGACATCGCCACCGGCGACGAGAATCGTCGACTGGCGGAGGTTGTCCGTAGCAATCGTGAGCGTACCACCATCCTGAACCGTCTGGATAACAACCGGCGTAGCGCTGGAGTTGTTAACGACGTTCGTGGAGACGGAAGCCGTCACCGAGTTGGAGTCGCGGTCGTCGGCCGTAATGTCGGCGTTCGAAGCGATACCAAGAGCAAAGTGGTCAAAGCCGCCCGCAACGAGCGAGTCAGCCGTACACTTGGCCGTCAAAGTGAGGGACGTACCGGCCGGGACGCTGGTGCTGAGGTTGTCAAACACCATCGTACCGTTGGTGGAGTCCGGAGTCTTGGACAAGCCAATCTGCGTGTCTCCGTTGAAGAGAGCACACTGAGTGACGAGGTTAACAAGATCCGTAACGGCATACGTACCGTTCAACGTGGAGTCGCCACGACCCGTGAGCTTGACCGAGCGGATCAAGATCGGGCTTTCGGAACCAGCCGTGAAGACGAAGCCAGCGGACGGGATCATCGTCTGCTTCTTAACAGCCGTACCGGCCGTCGGGGAAGCAGCGAGAGCCACCGTAAGGCTCGAGGACTTCACAGTGTGGTAGTTACCATTGATCGTCGTGTTCGGAACAACTTCCGTCAACGGAAGGAATTCGCCCGTTTCGACGATGCGCAAGTCGGACGAGCCGAACAAGGCGCTGGAACCGTTGTCGTTCACCACGCGGTACTGGTTGGTGCCGCGGGAGAAGAATTCACCAGTCTTGTCTTCCGTGTTCGCAAGATCAGAGGTCAAAGCCAAGTTAAGGGTCTGACCGGCGTTGATCGTAAACGAATCCGAGAAGGTCATCGTACCGGTGTTGGTCGAAGATGAAGCCAAGGCCGACGGCATCGAAATCGGACCCATGATGGTTGCACCAGTGTCCAAGTTCTTAAGCTTGATGTCGCGGAAGTACTCCGTACCGGACGAACCCTTGACGAGGTCGTTGGCACCGAGACCCTGAATCTTGAAGTACATCTTGCGAACCTCGATCGCGCTCGAAGCGGCCGTGATGGCGAACTTGTAGAGCGTCACATCCTGTTGACCCTTCGCAATGTTGGTCGTCGCCGGACCATTGAAGGTCGTGGTGAACTGACCACCCTTGGTGTTCAACGTGATGTAGTTCGTGCTGTTGCCATCGAAGGAACCGTTACACGGGGAGGTGGCATCGATACACACCTGGGCACCCGTATTGAAGGTCTTGTCGATTGCGTAGACGTCCGTCGAGTACTCGACGTAGGTCTTGATCGTGCGAGCGGAGCGGCCCAACACCTTGGCGTGCAAGGAGAAGACGCGCGTCGTGCCGTTAGCGATCAAGTACGGCGGGTTGAAGTTCAAGACGATCTTGTCATTGGCCAACGTAGCCGTCTGAGCAACAACCGTCGAGCCCTGGTAAAGCATCAAGTCCTGCAAGTCCGTGTTCGTGATCGAACCGGCCTGGAGAAGAGTGATGCGGCGAACTTCAATGTCGTTCGTACCGGCAATCAACTTGAAGTTGGAGATTTCAGCATCCGTAGAACCGATCTGAACGTCAGACGGCGTTGTGCCCTTCTGAACATCCAAGCGCGAAGCGCTGGTCGTACCGATGGTGAACACGTTACCGCGAACCGGGAAGGAACCGGACACCGTGCCCGAACCGCTGATCACAGCCGAAGCTGCATCAGACAATTCGAACGAGTGCTGGCCACCCGTGGACGTGATCGTCGTGTTGACGTCACCAACGAGCATCAAGGAGAGCGTCTGACCAGCATTGACCATCTGGTTAATGCTGTTGAACTGGACGACGTTGGTCGACGAGTTGATCGTGCGGCCCGTCGTCAAGCGCGTACCGTCAGCCTTGTACAGGTAGACGTTAGCAAAGTCCGTGGTTGCACCGACGCCAACGCGGCGAACAGTCAAACCCGTGAGCGTTGCAGCAGAAGAGCCAGCCGTGAAGTTGTACTTCGCGAGCATGACGCTAGAAGCGCCCTTCGGGATCGTCGTACCAGCCGGCGTGTCGGAAGCGAGGGAAACCGTGAGGTTGCCACCAACCGCAGCCGTCGTGGAAACGACGTCAGCCAAAGCACCTTCGCGACCCGTCACGTCCGTACCGTTCGGGTACGAAACCGTGGTCGTGATCGTGTAGGCCGGGTTGTAGTTGTTAGCGGAGAAAGCCGGGTCAACCAGCTTGCGCTTCATACCACCCCAAACGACGTAGCGATTGGAATCGCCAGCGTAGGTGATCACCGTGCCATCCGGGTGGATAGCCGAGGAGATCGATGCGCCAACCGTGTAGTTGACGAAGAAACCATCCGGAACGTCGACAACGCGGGAAGCCCACGAGGAGCCGTACAACGCGATGGCGATAGCTTCGGATTCGACCCAGTGGAGCGTGCCATTCGGGGAAACGGCATACACCTTCGGATCAGTCGTGATTTTCACGAGTTTGGTACCCGGGCGGATGGTGACGTTGCCACCAATCGCGTACGAGGCGAGTTCTGAGTCGGAAATGGTCCGTACCGACGAGAAATCCATGTACCACGAGAAGTACGTCTTCTCGTTCGGGAACACATAGCGCTTACCGTCGGCAGCGAAGTAATACACAGCCGGCGTGGAAGCCTTGATAAGATCGCCAGGGGTGGCAGCGGAGGCCATGCTCGGAAGAGCGAGGGAGCCGATACCAACCGACCACGCAATCGTGGTCAAGCTGACGAAACCAGAGAACAATTTCTTAAATAAGTTCATAGAGTGAATCCCTTGCGGGACTCTAGTGCCTTTCAGAATCCGTGCGAATCCATGAAAGACGATGATGAATAATTGCGACCCCGGCAATCCCTGCAGAACAGGGTTCGACCTTTCATCCGGAGTGGAAAAATTTCGAGCGCGAGCGAAAGGGAAACCCCTAAGGGTTCTCCCGCTCGTCAGGACGGCACTGCTAGGCAGGGTCGCCCTGTTGGCGGGAGAACGCGCTCGGCTATTTGACTGTTGAAGTCGTAGACGATGTCGTCATTCTCGTTGTACTCGTACTAACGGGAAGTGTGGAACTGGCCGCGCTTGGCTGTGTCGACGTTGTTGTCGGTGCAATGATACCGGTAGAACTCGTATTCGCCACCGGTTGTGTGCTCGAAGCAACAAATTGATCTGCCGAGGCCTCCGCGAGCGCCGAGGCTTTGGCCGCCTCCAAAAGTTTTCCAGACACCTCCGAGAATTTATTCTCATTGAGAAGCGTTCGTGCCTCCTGAAGACTTGAGCTCGCTGCATTAAGTTGGCCGACCGTCGTACTGGTCATGCCACCGGCGATGGCATCCACGGTTCCCGTAGCGGTTCCGCGCAATTTATCAGCGGCATTCACGATACTGTCCTCGATACCTTGAACCTTGTTGACGATAGACTGGCGGACATCGTCATCACTGATATGAGACTCCGGAGCATCCTTCGTATCAATCATGACTTCCACCGCTTTGACACCCGTATGTACCGCGGCAACCTCTGCCTCCGTTAAACTATTTTTCGCATCCTCCGGCGCATCCGCTTTTAATTGTTTCAAGTCGCTGACAACTTGCTCACTCTGTTTGTCAACGATCTTCGCCGCTTCTGCCGCTGCCGCCGTACCGCTTTCCGACTTCACCTCCGAGAGCTGCGTCTTCACGGTGTTGAGGAACCGGAGCCGCCGACAATGTCTTGATTTCTTGAACGCGGCGATCAACAAAAGAAGATTTTAATTTTAATTTTTCCGCTTTATCCGATGTCAGGGCTAAACGCGTTTGTTCGGCCGCAATCTTGATCGGATATAAAAAGTCTCCCGGAATCGAACGCTCCGAAGCAGAAACGCTAAAAACCGATCCACCCATAACGGTCAAAAGAATGGACGCAGTCGCCATAACCGGGGCGCGCAAAAAATCCACCATGCGCTGAGGGACAAACTGCATCGCCGTCTTGGCGCGCGAAGGCGCTGCAATATGAGCGGTCGGCAACGATTTGCGAACCTTGCTCATCAACAAGGCACGATTGCGTACGACAAATTCCGGATCAGGCGCGATTCCACGCTCCGTCGTTCGGACGGATTGCAATTTGCGGAGAAAGTCGCGTTTCGTCATGGGTTAGGTATTTGGGGAGAGCTTATCCAACGCTTTGAGTGCTCGATGGTAAATAACGCGTACATGACCCGGCTTCTTGTCGAGCACCGTAGCGATATCCGCGAATCCGAGCTCGTCGATCAGTCTCAAGGTGAGCACATCTCGATAATCCTCTTTAAGTCGTTCAATGCGTTCGAGTACGATACGCAAGTCCGCTCTGGCTTCGATCAAGCGCTGGTCGCGACCTCGATCGGAAATATAGCCTTCAGTATCAGAAGACGTAAATTCCGTGTCATTTGTTACAACATCTAAAGATTGGCTAACCTCAGCATTGCGATAGTGATCCACGACCAGGTTGCGGGCGATCTGATAAAGGAAAGCGCGAACATTACGAATCTCCGTGCCTTGCAAGATGGCATTCCAAAAACGCAAAAAGGTCTCGGAAGTGACATCTTCGGCGCTTTCACGAGACGGAAGCTTCAAATAAACAAAGCGATAAATTGGCGTAACATAGCGATCATAGAGATCAGCAAAAGCCTCCGCGTCCCGTTTATTACGAACGCGATAAAGCTGATATTGATCGATGAGTTGGCTCATGCAATTTCCGTCAAAAAACTGCAAAGAATGTCTGGAGATCCTACGCGATTTTAGCCAAAATGACAAGGTAAAAACCCTTATTTTTACAGCATTTTGCTAAGGTTAGAGCTTTTAAAGCAATAAAAAACAGCCCCTTTACAGGGCTATTTTTTAGGCAAACCTGGAAACCAGCTCCATCCGGCCATTCAAGGTTGATTGATAGACGCGCTCCAAATCATCCAAACGGTCATTAACTTGGTGAACGCGAGTCACATAGGCATGTGCTCGCGAAGCCATTTCCAAGCGCATCGCGGAAGACTGTGATGCCAAATCAATCAAGGCATCCGCCAGCGCATCAACATTACCCGGAATAACGCCGCGCATGTGTCCGCCTGTTCCTTCGCGATTACCCGGGATATCCGTAGCAATCACCGGACGACGATACTGACAGGCTTCGATAAGCGCAAAGGACAAGCCTTCGCTGGCCGTTGGGAAAACGTGGGCCATAGCCTGCGCCTGCAATGCCTCCAATTCACGGCCGGATTTCTCACCGAGCATAATCACGCCTTGCACGCGTGCAGCCATCGAACACAGCCATTTAGCATAACGATCCGTCCAAGAAGCGCCTCCAACCAAGACGAGCGGACGATCTACAAACAAATCCGGACGCGCCTTGCGTGCCTTCTCATAAGCCGCGACCAGCACATGTGCTTGCTTATCTGGGATCAAACGACCAACGAACAGGAAATAACGTTCTGGCGTCAAACCATGCGCATGGACAGCGCCGGCATCGGTAACCGGATTGGGTTCCGGAATCGGATGGGAAACATAAGCCGTTTGCGTACCGTAACGAGCCAAGGTTTCCGACACCGCAATCGTACGATGCGAAGCCTGACAAGCGAGCCATTCACCGATACGGAAAGCGATTTTGGCAAACCACCCCCATTTGGCGAGGACATAATCCTGACAGTGGAAGGTGACAATGACCTTGGACTTCGGATGCATCAAGCGGGCAAGCGGCGTAAGCAAAGCAATACCCGTGCCATGAAGATGGATAATATCGGGCGAAATTTCACGAGCACGGAGCAGGGAAGTCATGCCATGCGTAATCGCATCCAAATGCTTGGTGCGAATGGACGGCGTCAAAATTTGTTCGACACCGGAC
>CAZYKJ010000003.1:7731-21513 GCA_964648065.1 uncultured Gammaproteobacteria bacterium | reverse complement strand
GTGCGGAACTCGTAGGAGCGCCGCCGATTACGTTTGATGAGACTTTCGCGAAACGTTTCGTCGAACATTTGCCGTATCCGTTGACGGGGGATCAGAAGAAGTCGGTTTGGGCGGCTTTGAAGGACATGGAGCGCTCGATTCCGATGCGGCGTCTTTTGCAAGGCGATGTTGGATCCGGAAAGACGGTTGTCGCGGCTTTTTTGGCGGCGCATGCGCATCGGCATGGTCTATCCGCAGCTTTGCTCGCGCCGACGGATATTCTTGCGAAACAGCATGCGGTGACATTTCAACGATTGTTGGCGCCGCACAATATCCCGTTTGCGCTCGTCACGAGAACAGATAAGAAGTTGTTCACGGGGCGCGGAGAGGAAGTTTTGAAAGATGATGTCTTGAGAGCCATCGTCGCTGATGGAAATATTATTCTTGTTGGAACACATGCTTTGCTTGAACAGGGACGACTGCCAACGGATTTGTCCCTTGCGATTGTGGACGAACAGCATCGCTTTGGCGTTGGTCAGCGCGAGTCCATGGTTGCTTCGGCGCGATCGGATGGTCGGGTTCCGCATCTTTTGTCGATGACGGCGACGCCGATTCCGCGCACGTTGGCGCTGACTCTGTATGGGGATTTGGATATTTCGCTCATTATCGAAAAACCGGCTGGAAGATTGCCGATTAAGACGGCTGTATGCGTTGGAAATCAGCGGGAAAAGGCTTATAGCGCGATTAAAGAGGCCATAAAACGAGGCGAGAAAGCTTTTATCGTGTGTCCGTTGATTGATCCTTCGGATGCGCTTGGAGCTGCTTCGGTTACGGATGAGTGGAAGAAACTTTCGAATGGTCCTCTCGAGGGTTTGAAGATTGGATTACTGCATGGAAAGTTGAAGGCTGCGGAAAAAGAAGCGACGATGAATGATTTCAAGGACGGTTCGACACAGGTTTTAATTGCGACGAGCGTGATTGAAGTTGGTGTGGATGTTCCGCAAGCGACGGTGATTGCGATTGAAGGCGCAGAACGATTTGGATTGGCGCAGCTACATCAACTTCGTGGTCGAGTCGGACGATCAAATCTACCGAGCTTGTGTTTTTTGATGTCGGATGTTTCCGGAGCCTCAATAGATAGACTCCGAACCATGGAGCGAGTTCATGACGGATTCAAACTAGCAGAAGAGGATTTGAAATTGCGCGGCAGCGGACATCTGATGGGAACAAATCAAAGCGGATTTGATGCGCTTAATATCGCAAAAATAACGGATGGAGATATCATCGAGCTTGCGAGAGGCGAAGCGAAACGGATTTTGATGGAAGATTCGACGCTCGCAAAGTATCCGGCTTGGAAGACGAAAATTGAAATGATGCGGAAGTCGACTCATTTGGAGTAGAGAGCGATCGCGTCTTTGAGATGCTTACACTCGCTTGGCGTGATGAAGCGTTTGAAGCCAAGGCGTTGTGCTTCTTTTTTGCGTTCATCCATGCGCGGCACGGGGCGGATTTCGCCGGTGAGACCCACTTCGCCCCAGATGGCGACGTCGTCAGGAAGTGGCTTGTCTTGTTTAGCTGATGCAGCTGCGAGGCAGATCGCAAGATCAACGGCGGTTTCATCGCTTTCAATTCCACCGACGGCGTTAACGAACACATCTTGATCGGCGAAGGACAATCCTGCGCGTCGACCCATGACGGCGAGGAGAAGACTTACGCGATTCAAATCAACGCCGGAAGCGCGACGGAGAGGGGTGCCATAACCCGCGGGACTGACGAGCGCTTGGATTTCGACAAGCATCGGGCGATGCCCTTCCATCAAGCAGGTGACGACGGTTCCGGGAGCTTGTTTGGGGCGATCGGCCATCAATGCGGCGCTTGGGTCTGGAACTTCGATAAGGCCATCCTGCGTCAGCGACATGAGGGCGATTTCTCCGGTGGCGCCGAAGCGATGTTTGGGGACGCGAAGAAGGCGGAATGCGTGATTACGTTCGCCTTCCATCATGATGACGGTGTCGACGAGGTGCTCGAGCAGGCGAGGTCCTGCGAGATCGCCTTCTTTATTCACTTGTCCGACGAGGATGACGCAAGTTCCGGATTGTTTTGCGGCCTGCGCGATGATTCCGGCTCCAGCGCGAACTTGTCCGGGGTTTCCTGGTTCGCCTGGAATATCGGACGAACGTAGCGTCTGCACGGAATCGACAATGGCGAGCATCGGTTTGCTCTCCATGATTGTTGCCGCGATGGTCGGCGCGTCGGTTTCGTCGAGGAAGAAAAGTTTTGCGGGAAGATCAGTTTTCAAACGCTTGAGACGCAGTGCGACTTGCGAAGGAGATTCTTCGCCGGTCACGTATAAAATATCGCCGGATGATGCGAGATGGAGTGCGAGTTGTGCGAGTAGCGTCGACTTTCCAATTCCCGGTTCGCCGCCGACAAGCGTGACGGAGCCGCGGACAAGACCACCGGAGAGGAGACGATCCCAAAGAGGGATACCGGTTGGGGTTGAGGCGGCGGCTTGTTCGGAGAGGCCGGAGAAGGGGAGAGCTTTGCCGGGTTTGCCGACTGAGGGGGTTTTACTGGAAGCGGGCGAGCCATCTTCTGCGACAGATCCCCACGTTCCACATTCAACACAGCGCCCGGCCCATTTCTGGAACTGGGCGCCGCATTTTGTACAAGAGAACAATGGAACCGTTTGCTTCATGCTAATCGATTGGACATCCAGAGCTTGCCACGGTCGGTCGGGACACGCCATAGCCCACAGCAAGGGCTGCGACGCTGCGTGCAAAGTTCATACGGTTATTATAGTTCGGAGGCAGGGCACGGCCATGACGCTCGGAATAACTTTCCCAGAAATGCGCCGATGCTGCGTCGTACTGATCGTCTGTCGCATTGCAACCGACTGCGGTAATAACGGCACCGAGAGCGCCGGGTCCGCTATTGTGTTCGTAATAGAGTAGTGTGACGTAACGAGTCGGATCGGTGATGGACGGACAACGGCGGGCGAGAATGTTAGCGCCATCACGCAACTGCCCAATAGATGCGGCCGCAGTGTTTACTTCCGGATTGGTCAAGCGATTACAGTCGGCAGCACGTCCGTGATTACGCAAAGCACAGGTGCGAGTGGCGACTTGGAAAAGGCCGGTGAATCCGTATGCGTTGGTTACGCATTCCCGGAAACCGGATTCTCGATAAGCGACAGCCTTCAATATACGCCAATCAAGTCCGGCGCAAGGCGCATAACGCTGGAACAATGAGTCATAGACCGTATCCGAGCTGCTTCGTCGAGGCGCGGAGCAGGATCCCGAGGAACCACTTGAACTACTGCTCTCGGGAGCTTCTCCGTAGTCGATACCGGGTGGGAATTCGAGTTCTTCGTCGGTCACAAAAGCTAAATCAAGAACTTTCAAATTGACTGTATTTGGATTGACTGTATTCAAAATGGCATAGCCGGCCAACGTAATCAGCATGCCCATGATGGAATTGATGATGATTTCCTTGCCGCGCTGAATAGAACCGACGCCACCGGAACCGAGAAGATAAAGAAAGGCGCCGTACACGCACATCACGATCGCGACCACAAGAATGATGGCCGTCAAATAGTGATAGACGCCGTTGATGTACTGTGCAAGGAAGGCTACGCGAACGGTAGCGCCGTCTTTTGTGGCAGGTGAAAGTGTCGTCCCAGGAATAGCAACGCCGAGCGAAGGGGTGATGGGCGTAAATGGAACATCGACAGCGTCTGAGAGACCGGAAGTATCACTGGAGGCGGCAGCGGTTAACGGACAACTGCCGTGGCTGATTGTCGCGAGCGCTGAGCAGAGCGCATTCGTGTCGGACGTAGTAATTCGACACTGAGCACTCGTTGTTCCGGAGGTGAGCAGGTCGCAAGATGCACCTGTCAGGACAGTTGAATCGCAAACAACGTCTCCGGTGAGCGTTGCTCCAGCCGGACTTACGTCATGAATAGGCGAGGAAAGTGTTGCCAAAGCGCTCACACAACCAGCTGCAGGAGTTGGAGCCGGAATACAGAAAGAATTTTCTGTCGTATGCGGTCCTTTGTAGCATTTACAGCAAGATGTCGCCGGCTGGGCTTGCGCGGCGATCGGGAGGAAGAAGAAAAGTACTGCGAGAAGTAGTCGGCGCATACTAGTTGAAAATTCGCGCCTTAAACATCGCCCATTGTAATTCCGTAGCCTTTACATAACCGCTCAAAACAGATCCGCCGACAAAAAAGGTAGGGGCACCTTGTAGGTTATGGCTTTTGGCGAGCTCGATATCAGCCTGAATATCCGCGACGTATCTTCCGCTTTGCAGACAGGACATGAATGGTCCAGTTTGCAGCTTGATTTGCGAGGCGGCGTCTTGCAGAGAAGTAAGATCAATACTCGTCATTTGGAAAAGTTGATCATGCATTTCCCAGAAGCGGCCTTGCTCATTGGCACAACGTCCGGCCGTTGCGGCGAGCATGGCGTCTGGACGATCGCTGGTGATCGGAAGATCGCGCCAGACTATACGTAGCTGGTCAGGATAGGCGGCGAGCAGGCTTTGTATTTCCGGTTCGGTCGCGCGGCAATATTGGCAAGTGAAATCGGCAAACTCCATGATGGTGATGGCGCTGGTGGAAGAAGCGCCGCGCGCAGGATCGGTGGCGCGGATTGGCGGCTGCTTGGGTTCAGGTGCGACAATGGTCGGTGTATTGGAAGGCGCTGTGCCGGAACGGAAGGTATTGAGTGAACGATGAATCATGCTCCAGGCAAGCAAAATCGTGACCACCGCAAAGAGGCCGAGAAGCAACCACAGAAGATGCTTCCGATCGTCCATATTATAAATCAAAACGAATTAGCTTGCCGGATAAAGCGTCAGTGAAAATTGCGGACTTGCCGTCCGGTGTCACGCTCATCGATCGGACGGAAGCGCCTCCTTGCGGCTGTCCAAGATTGATCTTCTCCCCGGTTTGGAGATTGATCTTCCAAATTTCATCAGGAACATTGTCGAATGTATCGCGAGCGAGTCCGGCGCCGGTTCCGAGACGCGTCGGGACGCCGCAGATCATGGAAGCTTCATCTTGCCACGTGCATTTGTCGGCCCAGGTGTTTACGCCGAGATTGCGGCGATTGGAGTTGATTGTGTCTCCGGTAGCGCCGCTCACCCAAAGTTCCGGAAGATAGTTATTGCCCGCCGTATAAACGGAATACGCAAGCGTTTGGCCGGATGGGGACCAGGAAGGAATAAAACCGCGGCCCTCAACGATCAAGCCTTTGAAATTCTCCTGATTCTGTCCGATCATGATGATTTGCTGACGATCAAGACCAAGCGGCTCGCCGGTGAAGGAGTAAGCGACCATTTGATTGTTTGGCGACCAGCTCGTATGGACTTTGTCCTGATTGGTTCCAAGATTTTCGATTGGATGCGCATTGGTTCCATCCGGATTAGAAACGATCAAAAAACGGTTGTCGGAATTGTTACCGACGCTCTTGGCGATAATGTGATCGTCTTGCGGCGAGAAATTGAAATCTTCCCAGTGCTTTGGCAAGGTCGTCTGTTTGTTGGTGTTGAAGTCGTACAAAATATTCGAACCGTCCGGATAATTGATGATGGCCTTGTCGGATGACTTGGCCCAATCAACGGTATCGACATTGTAAAAAGATTGATTGCTCATCGGGACGGAATTCCCGTTTTCATCAACGCGATAAAAGCGGCCATCGGCCGGATTGTAGCCGCGAATGGAACCGTTCGAAGCTACGGAAATGCTGCGTGTGTTCTCGGTGCGCAGAACCGTGGTGCGCGAAGTCGAAGGGATTCCAGATGGAAGCGATGGGACGAAAGGCTGGCCCGGTTGAACAGGAAGACCACCCGGTCCGCCGCCGGTTGTGGTGGAGCCTTGCGGACCGCCTTGGCCGGCTTGAGGCAACGTACCGCCTGGACGCGTTGTTGTTGCGACTCCGCCGGGTTGTTGCGTTGGAGCAACGCGGAAAAATACCCAGTACAGACCGAAGGCCATGGCAGCAACAATCAAGAAAAAGCCTACGATCAAAAGGACTCGTTGGAGACGATCGTTCATGTCTGGATTATATCACAAATCACTTAAAATATGCTCGACAACCAAGTACTGAACGCTTGAAGAGCGGCTTCTCCCGGATGAGCGGCGGAATAGAGTGCGGCGATGATGATGACAAAAATCATCAAGACGACGACAATCACGGCAAAAATCAGGATGTCAACGAAAATCACGAGACCGGCTTCAAGCGGCATGCTCAATTTTGGCAGCAGGTAAAAGTCGGCACCGAAAAGTGTGACGATCAGTTTGGCATTTTCATTCAACAACAGCAGAACGATACCGATTCCATCGACGCCACCATGCGCCGCGTCAAAAACGTCAACGGCGCGTGATACCAGGCGACGTGCGGCAAGCGTTTTTTCTTTGAATGTTTCTTTTGTTTTGACTTCGCCAGCCGCCTCCTCTTCTTGCATTTGACTTTGGGCAAGGGCCGAGGAGAGAGCTGCAAAACGCGCAGCTTGATCTGCCTCGGAAACTTCGGGAGTTTGGGGCTCTTCTTCTTGCGGGAGATAGACTTGCCCGGGTTCTGTTCCTTGGTCTATAGCTTCGTAGTCTTCACGTGTTGGCGCAGAAGGCGCTGCCGCTGCACCGCGACGATTGACTGACGCTTGGCGAATACGTTGTTCTTCTTCCGATTTGCCATAAATATCCGCTTCCTCAGGTTCATTCTTTGCGCCCGCTGCATACGATTGCGCATGACCTTCGGGAATATCCAGAACACCCGAATAACCTGGCAAAGCACCTTCTGTTGCCATCGCTTCTTCAAGCGCATCGGTTAAACCGAGTTCGGTAGGACGCTCGGAACGACGGCGGGATATGGCTTGGCCTCGATTGAGCTGTGTTGCGCGGCGAGCTTCGGTACTGACTTCAGGAAGCGCTCGGAGCGGAGGTTTTACCGCTTGAATCGGAATCGAACCGCCGGCTCGTGACGCAGACGGACGGTTTTGATCGAAAAATTGTTTGGCCGCAGGGGAAAGGGGAATGCGAGCAGCCGGAGCTCGTAGAGCAGCCGCCGCAGCTCCGACGGCTTCGGTTGTTGGCTTGATTATCGTGACAGGAAGGGAGGCGGCCGGAGGAATTGCCGAGCGTAAATCCTGTATGACTTGTGTCGGAGCTTTTTCCGGAGGATACGATGCTACTTGATCCAAGGCATTTTGAATCGTGTCGCTTGTTTGACGATCATTCGAAATTTGAACGGTGACGGTCGTCAGCTGATTCTGCAATCCGCGCCGTTGCTCCTGTAACGCTTCAGCTTGCGCCTCTAATTCCGCAACTTGATTTGGCGGAGCTTGTTGAATTCGACGATCAATATCGCTGATTCGTCCTCCCATGTCGCTGATTTGTGCGTTAATCTGCAAGGATTTGGCCTGATTTTGTCCAATACGCGATCCCAAAGCCTTTACCACAACCTTGGCCTTGGTCACGACAGCAGCTTGTGTGATAGCACCGGGAGCCGAAGGAAGATCCGCGTCAATTTGAACTTCGGCATTGGTACGAGCGGCACTGCCAGCAGCCGTTCGTGTTTGTGCCAACTCTTGTCGTACTTGTCGAATACCTCCGGTAGAAGGAGCCGCGACAGAGGGAATAGAAACAGATTCAGCGGAAACCGAGGCAGCCGTAGAAACAGTTACTGGTTTTAACTCACGCGTAAGTCGCTCGACATCGCGCGGGCTCAATGGCTCCTGCTCTTGTTCCTGCGCCTCCTCTTCTGCTGCAGCAAGTTCTTCGGCCGTGGTTTGATGTTCGACAACTTCCGAAGGTGACGTAGGTTTCGTTGAATCCGTAACCGGAGCGGTCGGAGCAAATGGAATAACAACGGCAAGCGGTTTGCTTACGGCAGAGCCTGCGGCTGGCACGGAACCGGTAATAGTCTTTGCGACAGAGCCTCCGCTTTTTACGGAAGCCAGCACATCCCCTGCACCGACCCAGCTCGCTTTTCCTTCCGCCGATTGCATCAAAACTTCTCCGCGTTGGCCATCATAGCCAATCACGCGGCTATTCTCCCCGTTGTATTTGAGATTTTTTCCGTACAGACCGCCAACAAAGCCATGAAGAAACTTTTTTTGTTTGCGTCCGGTGCGTTTTTGATAGGCCTGCTGAAGCGCTTCGATTTGTTCGTATTCTTTGCGCGGAATGTTCACGCGGCTCACTCCGTCACCCGAACGTCGATAGGCGATGACGGTGTCCGTACCTTTGTCATAACCGGCGACGGTGACATTGCGATAGCGTGTCGGACCAAATTCCAAAAAAGTTCCGAAAGGGATTTTCGGATTCTGGTCTGCAGCTTGGGGAGATCCCTGCTCTTCCGGTTGGCTTGCGCCTTCCGATGGCTCTTCTGGAATCGGTCCCAGCACGCGAGATGCGGCTGAATCAGCCATGGATGTAGTTTAACACGAAAGCCCGTCCTCATGGACGGGCTTGTATTACGAAACTCTGATGGCGTTCTTGGTTATCTTTAACGTTCCTTTCTTTTTGTTTGGATGTTCGATCAAGGCTTCGGACAGTAACGACATGACTTCACGTTCTACGATGCGACGGGCGGCGCGGGCTCCATCCTCTGGCGAGAACGGTTTTTGCATCAACCAATCAAGCACGTCATCTCCGGCTTCAAGCGCGACATTTTGCGCTTCTTTGACGCGGCCGAGAATGATATCGAGTTCACGTCGGACAATTTCTCGGAGGCTTTCTTGCAAAAGCGGCTTGAAGACAATGATTCTATCGAGACGATTGAGTAGTTCTGGACGGAAGCGTTCTTTGAGTTGGTTGCGGACCAAACCTTCGAAACCGTCGTCGACGTCACCGAAGCCGATATTCGTTTTGTTCATGAACTCGGCGCCGACGTTCGATGTCAGAACGACATAGGCGTGACGGAATGGAATGGCGCGGCCTGTCCCGTCGGTGATTTTTCCGTCTTCGAGTGCTTGCAGGAGCAAATGCTGTACATCCGGATGGGCTTTTTCGAATTCGTCGAAGAGGAGGACGGCATGAGGATGCTTACGAATCGTGTCGGCGAGTCGATTGCCTTCGCGGAAACCAACATAGCCGGCAGGGGAGCCGAGCAATTTCGAAACCGAGTGTCCTTCGGCAAACTCGGACATATCGAGCTTCACCAGCGCATCTTCTTTGCCGAATAATTCTGCAGCGAGCGCTTTGGCGAGCTCCGTCTTTCCCGTTCCGGATGGGCCGACAAACAAGAAGCTGGCACGCGGACGCTTCGGATCGGACAAACCGAGACGGGATTTGCGGACCGTTTCCGCAACTTCGCGCACGGCATCAGGCTGGCCGATGACGCGATTGGCGAGATTTTCTTGAAGACCGCGCAGCTGTTCACGCTCAGCGCGAATGACGGACTCGTAGGGAACACGTCCAAGACGAGCAACAACGCGGGCAACATGTTCGACGGTCACTGTCGGACGATCAAGCTTTCGCGTTTCTTGCATCTCGGTTTCGATGCGCTTTTTCTCGGCGAGCAAACGTTCTTCATCTTGAAGTGCTTTGGACGCATCGGGCAAAGCGCCTTCGCCGACGGCCTGCTCTTTATTCTCGCGCAACATGTCGAGAGCGATGTCGAGAGCACGGAGACGCTCGATAGAATCGCGAGAACGGCGCTTGGCATTCACTAGTGCGGCGCTTTCATCGAGAACGTCGATAGCTTTGTCCGGGAAGAAACGATCCGTGAGATAACGCTCGGACAAACGAATGGCGGATGCAACGGCGTCCGGTTCATACACAACACCGTGATGCTCTTCGTATCGCGTTTTCAAACCTTGCAACATTTGTGCGGCGAGCTCGGCAGAAGGCTCCGGAACATCGACGGCTTGGAAGCGTCGCTCAAGAGCGGCGTCCGGCTCGAGATGTTTTTTGTATTCATTCCATGTTGTCGCACCGATACAGCGAATCTCCCCGCGCGCCAAAGCCGGCTTCAAAATATTGGCGGCATCGAGGGAACCGGAAGTGGAGCCTGCGCCGACCAAGTTGTGAATTTCGTCGATAAACAAAACGGCTTGAGGATCAAGACGGACTTCTTCGACCAGCTGTTTCAAACGCGCCTCGAATTCACCGCGATACATCGTTCCTGCAACCATGAGCGCAAGATCGACAGCGTAGACGCGCTTGCCTTGGAGAATGTCCGGAACATCACCGGCGGCGAGACGCTGAGCAAGGCCTTCGACGATGGCTGTCTTACCAACACCCGGTTCGCCGAGAAGAATCGGATTATTTTTGGTGCGTCGGCAAAGCACTTCGATCAAACGATCGGTTTCGGCATCGCGTCCGATGACCGGATCGAGTTTTGAGACGGTGTCCGGAGCGGTGAGCTCGCGAGCAAATACTTCAACGGCGCGAGGACGCTTGTCGCGAGGGACGCGGCCGGCTTGCATTTGCGGGTTCTGATTTTGTTGAGGCGAGGAAACGCCACCTGTCTGTGCTGCACTCGGTTCCGTCGGCGCTTCTTGTTCTTCTTCGCGGCCGACGAGATCCGGGAAACGCGAAGTGTTGCGCAAAACATGCGAGAGCTGTTCCTTTGTGAGATCAATATTCAACCCCTTGGCTTCGAGGAAGGCGTGAATATCGGGGAGTTGGGATTCCAAGAGCGCGGACATCAGATGCTCGGTTCCGACGTAGCGATGTTCATGCACATGCGCCATCAACACGCATTTTTCGAGAATGCGTTTTACGGCAGGCGAGAGATCCGGCGCGACAGGGGAGCCGGGAACATGTGGGGACGGAAATCCGCGGAAGGTCTCCTCGACAGAGGAAGAATCGATCGATGACTTGGAAAGAATTTCCGAAGCGATCGAGCCTTGCTGCTGCACAAGACCGACGAGAAGATCGCCCGGCTCGACAACATCGCGGCCGCTTGCAATGGCAAAAGCGAGAGACTTTTGTAAAGCCTCTCGCAGATGTCCCGTGAATCGGGAAAGAAACTCGTTACCCAACATTAGAAGCTAACGGCAGGAGCGGCACGTTCTGCCTCGCTACCGAGTTCAAAGAATTCACGCTTGGTAAAGCCGAGCATATTGCCAACCAAGTTGGTCGGGAAAACCTGAAGCTTGGTGTTGAAGTCGCGGACATTGCCGTTGTAAAAGCGGCGGGCAGCTTGAACCGTATTTTCCGTTTCCGACAATTCGTCCTGAAGTTTGGTGAAGTTCTCGCTGGCCTTGAGTTCCGGATACGCTTCGGCAACGGCAAATAAAGACTTGAGCGTGCCGGCCAAAGCATTTTCGGCAACGGCTTTGTCATGCGGACCCTTGGCACCCATGGCGGCGGCGCGGGCTTCTGCTACTTTTTCAAAAACACCCGACTCATGCGAGGCATACCCCTTGACCGTGGCGACCAAGTTCGGAATCAAGTCATAACGGCGTTTGAGCTGGACATCAATGTCGGACCAAGCCTCATCTGTCTGATTCTTCAGCGTAATCAAGCCATTATAGGTGCCGATAAGCCAAATGGCGATCACGACGACAATGGCCAGCAGTATCCACATGAACATAAGATAAAATGAGAAGATTGAGCGAAATTTCGCGCCCATTCGGGCTTAATTCAAGCATAGCAGATCGGCGAATCAGGTCAAAAGGGGTATACGATTGACAAACACGCAAAATATGCGTAGATTAAGCTGTCAGTACCTTCCAATTCCAAGTACGTGATTCGTGAAAGGATGTTCCTTTGGAAAAACCCTTCCACACGCATTGCATGATCGCCCGATTCACGGGACACAACTCCCATACCAGCGGTCGAGCTCTCGTGGATACGGCCGGCTTCTTTGGCCAAGTTTTTCTTGCCAAGGACGTCGAGCACGAGCCCAAAAATCGAGAGGTTTGGCTGTGCGAAACGCTTCGTACCGGCGACATTGCCGAGGACGTGCATTTCAACGGAGCCGTCGTCCGTCCGATTCGACGACTCGAGAACGCGCTCGAGCCGCATCTCGAGTCGCTCACGCGCGACCATGGACTGCTCGACAAAGGAAAAAGGATCTGTTTTCTCGGCCGCCAAGCACGACGAACCATCGTGAGCGAGCCGCAGCTGCTCCCCGTGCTCGCCGATGTCATCGCCAGTATGGATGTCTCGAATCTGCCGTCACGCGGCATCGAGGCGCTCAGCGTGAATGTCGGGCAAGGCTTTGCCTATCGGTCCTGTACGGGAACGTTCCCGATCCTTCGAGAGACTCCGGCGATCTTTGCCTATCTCCGCGGATATCCGTTTCCGGTGCGCGTGGTCGAGAAACCGCTCGAGCGGACGAGCATCCTGCGTTTCGGCATCAGCTTTGCCGGCCAAGGACGATGGAACAATGCCCCGAACAAAACGTGGGGCATCCAGTGGATCTCCGCCGGAGACATCGTCATGAACGTCGAGCCCACGGAGACGCACAACTCCGCACAGCTCAAGCACTCGCTCGATTTCTGGAAGCGTCATGCACGCTACTATCGCGAGGATTTGATGAGCGCGCCGTTCGACTCGACTTGGCAGGAGGTGCTCGAAGCCTCGCAAGTCGATCGACCGGATGAACGTGCGGACACGGAACCTCCGGAGCCGCACAGCTCTCCATCCGTCGAAGATCCTCGGATCGAGCGGGAAGGCGCTCTGATCCCCGAGTAGCTGAAGAGTCCCCACACCAACTCTGGTGTGGGGACTTTACGTTTCACGTCACGACGGGCACGATGTCGGCCATGAACTCGTCGATTTTTCGTGCCTATGACATTCGCGGACTTGCTCCGCAAGATTTGGACGCCGTTGCCGCCGGACGCATCGGTCAAGCGATTGGATCGCTGTATCAACCGAAACGCGTGCTGATCGGACATGATATGCGCCGCACCAGCGACGAGATCGAGACAGCTCTTATTGAAGGATTGCGTTCGCAAGGAACGGATATTGTCCGCATCGGACTTTGTTCGACGCCGATGTTCAATTACGCCGTTATGATTGCGAATGGCGCCTATGATCTCGGCATCATGATCACGGCTTCGCATAATCCAAAGGAATATAACGGCATGAAGCTCGCGCTTCCGAACAATTTGCCGATTGGATTGGGATCGGGATTGGAAAAAATTCGTGATTTGGCGATTTCGGAAATGCCGATTCTCGGTGCGGCAGAGCATGGAAATATCTCGGAGGACGCAAGTATTCTCGAGCGCTATTGCGATGACATGTGGACGGCATCAAAACTCGACGGCGATTTTCACGGCTGGCGCATCGCGATCGATTGCGGCAATGGCATGAATGGCCTGACGATGTCGAAGTTAAAAAGCAAGATAGCCGGCGCGGATATCTATCCGTTGTTTTGGAATCTGGATGGAAATTTTCCGAATCATGAAGCCAATCCGATGAAACCGGAGACGCTCAAAGAAATGGCGGATGTTGTTTTGCGACGTGAATGTCAATTTGGCGCCGCTTTTGACGGAGACGGCGATCGCGTCGGATTTATTGATGAGACTGGCGCGCCGATTCGCGGCGATTTAATGACGGCGATCCTTGCTATGGAAATTTTGCGCGAGAAGCCGGGATCAACGATTCTCTATGATCAACGTTCATCCAAAATTGTTGCAGAGACGATCGAGGGCGCTGGGGGAAAGGCCGTGATGTTGGAAAAATTGGGACATTCGAATATCAAACGGCAGATGCAGGCGAGCGGAGCGGCTTTTGCGGGAGAAGCTTCCATGCATTATTACTTTGATTTTTTGAAGGGCTGTGAAGCGACGGACCTGGCCTTTTTGATGATGCTTGGTATGTTGAAGCGCGAAGGGAGAACG
>CAZYKJ010000003.1:0-7721 GCA_964648065.1 uncultured Gammaproteobacteria bacterium | reverse complement strand
ATTTGGCGGCCGCTCACCAAATACTTCCACACAGGAGAAATCAATTACACGGTGACGAATACAGCGGAGACGATTCAGAAAATTGACGATCATTTTGCCGGACAGGGGACGCGCGTCACAACGGACGGACTTCGTATCGATTTTGGAAATTGGTGGCTCAGTGTGCGGGCTTCGAATACCGAACCCTACTTACGATTGAACTTGGAGGCAGAGACGGAAGGGGAGATGAAGGAGCATCTGAAAGAGCTGGAAACTTTGATCATTTCCTGATATTGTCGGCGAAATGCTCTCGGTGCTGATTTTTTTGGTCGTTTTGTCGGTTCTCGTGCTGGCGCATGAGGCCGGACATTATCTAGCTGCGCGAATTTGCGGCGTAAAGGCGGATGAATTCGGCTATGGCTTTCCGCCGCGCGCTATTGGCTTCGTGAAAACAGAAAAAGGATGGAAGCGCGTCAAGAACAGCGAGCGTCTGTCGTATCCAAATACGATTTGGTCTTTGAATTGGTTGCCGCTTGGCGGATTTGTGCGCTTGAAGGGTGAGATGGGGGAAGGCGCGGGCGACTCGGATTCGTTTCTGGCAAAAAAAGCCTGGCAGAAGTTTTTTATCCTGTCGGCGGGCGTTGCGATGAATTGGATTTTAGCAGCCGTCATCTTTAGCGCAGGATTTACCTTTGGTGTTCCGGCAGAACTGGATGGACTGCCGCCCTCGGCGATTATTGCGGATCAACGCGTGGAAATTACGGACATTGTCACAGGAAGCGCGGCGGACAAAGCGGGAATGAAGTCCGGTGACTATCTTGTCACTATTAACGGCGAAGTAGCGAAAGATGCAGATGCCGCACGCGAGATTTTGGGGCGACAAACACAGACAGGATTAGGTTTAACGCTCGAGATCAAGCGCCAAGGACAGCTCATTACCGCGCAAGCGACTCCGGAATATTTGGAAGCGCTCAAAAAACCGGGACTTGGAGTAGCTTTGGCGAATATCGGATCTGTCCGCTTTCCGTTTGGACTCGCGATCGTCCAAGGTGTGACGGTGACGGCTCAATATACGGGTGCCATCGTGCAGGGATTTATCTCGCTTGTGAAAGATTTGTTCGGCGCACATAAGCTTGCCGGCGAGGTTTCCGGGCCGATTGGTATCGCCGTCATTACCGGACAAGTTGCCGGACAAGGATTTTGGGCACTGATGCAGTTCGCGGCTTTGCTCTCGTTGAATCTGGCTGTGATAAACTTCTTACCGATTCCGGCTCTGGACGGAGGACGTGTGCTCTTCGTTCTCATTGAATCGCTGCGTCGGAAGAGGAATAATCCGAATTTTGAAGCTGCCATCCATCAAGTCGGATTTGTCGCGTTGATGATTCTGATCTTGTTGGTCACCGCCCAAGATTTGCATCGTTATGGAGGCACGATTTGGAATGGATTGCGCGGTATGATTGGATTGTAATCATTATCATTATGGATCTCGAACCACTGTTGCGACAGTTGATGAATAACGCGCGAGCCGATGTGGCCGCGGCGTCGTCTTTGGATGATATCGATGCGATTGATATCCGCTATCTAGGCCGTAAAGGCGAATTAGCAGGCCTCATGAAAGAGATGGCCGGAGTTTCGGCGGAAGATCGACCGAAAATCGGAGCGCTTGCGAATGAAGTGAAGGTGACGATCGAGAAAACGATCAAGGACAAGCGCGATCAGCTGGCCGGGTCCGCGATTGGCGCGATTTTGGAAGCCGAGCGCGAGGACGTGACGGAACCGGGAATGAAAATGTCGGATGGACATTTGCATTTGGTTTCGCAAGCCATTCGCGAGTTCACAGAGATTTTTGAACGTGCAGGATTCCAGCGCGTGCGTCCGCCGGAAGTGGATTGGGATTGGTATGCATTCGAGGCATTGAATATGCCGAAGGATCATCCGGCGCGCGATGATTGGGAAACATTTTTCATGGATGCGCCGACCAGCGACAAGAAACAGGAAGGAAGAATGCTGCTTACACCGCATACGACGAATGGGACGGCTCGCTTGCTTGCGAATCAGAAACCGCCGATTCGGGCGATGAGCATCGGCAAAACGTATCGCCGACAAATCGATCTCACACATCTTCCGATGTTCCATCAATTTGATGGCGTGTATTTGGATAAGGGCGTGAATCTGACGCATTTGCTCGGCATTCTTGAGTATTTCGTGAAGACGTTTTTTGGACCGGAGCGCAAAGTGCGCATTCGTCCGCATCATTTCCGATTTACGGAACCGTCTTTTGAAGTTGATATCTCGACGGACACGCGCATGGGAAAAAATGGCTGGCTCGAACTTGGAGGCGCGGGAATGCTGCATCCGAATGTGATCAAAGCCGCGGGCTTGGATCCGGAAGAATATTCGGGACTCGCCTTTGGTTGGGGAGTGGAGCGAACGTTTATGATGAAAGAAGGTTTGCAGCTCGACGACATTCGTACGCTCTACAAAAACGATTTGCGATTCTTGAAACAGTTTTAATATGAACATACTCGCATCCTACGAATGGCTAAATGAGTACGTCGATCTCTCGAAGATGGACGTGGCTACTTTTGCGAGCCGTGTTTCTTTGTCAGGTCCTGGCGTCGAAAGGCTGCATCCGCAGGGAAAAGATCTCGAAGGAATTTTGGTTGGGCAGGTTTTGGAAGTGAAGTTGCATCCGAATGCGGACAAATTGCGAATTGCGATTGTCGATTTAGGCGGCAAGAAGGCACGCATTGTTTGCGGCGGATCGAATTTGGCGTCGAATCAGTGGGTTGCGGTCGCGACGGTCGGATCGAGTGTGCGTTGGCATGGCGAGGGTGATCCGGTTGTGTTGCAGCCGATTGAAATTCGCGGCGAGAAGAGCGAGGGAATGATTTGTGCGGCGAATGAAATTGGTTTGTATGATGCATTTCCGCATGCTGAGCGTGAAATTGTCGATCTTGGGCGCGATTTGCCGGATGTAAAGCTACGTCCGGGAATGCCGCTTGCGACGGCGCTTGGACTCACCGGAGACACGGTGATGGATATTGAAGTAACGACCAATCGACCGGATGCGGCGGGAATGGTTGGTTTGGCGCGCGAAGCGGCGGGAATTTTGGATCGCAAGATGTTATGGAAGGAAGCGAAACTCCCCAAAGCGAAAGCGCTCACGACGATCAAGGTTTCAGACAAACAATTGTGTCCGCGCTATATCGGTTTGCGTATTGATGACGTGAAAATCGGACATTCGCCGTGGTGGTTGAAGCGACGTCTTTTGTCTGCCGGTTTGCGTCCGATTAACGCGGCGGTGGACATCACGAATTATGTAATGCTCGAACTTGGCCAGCCAATGCATGCGTTTGATACGGATAAACTCGCCGGAGAAAGCTTGAATGTACGGCATGCAAAGGCGGGGGAGAAGATGCGGGCATTGGATGGAAAGACATACGAACTCGAAGAAGGAATGCTCGTGCTTGCAGACGCCGAACGTCCGCAGGCAGTGGCTGGCGTGATGGGAGCGGAGACTTCGTCTGTTACGAGCGGAACAACGTCGATTATTCTGGAAGTTGCGTGTTTCGATTCTGTTTCCGTTCGTCGTACGGCTCGCAAATTGAATTTGTATTCGGATGCGCAATTGCGTTTTGAAAAAGGTTTGTCGGTGATGGCTCCGGAATCAGCGATGGCGCGTGCTGTCGAATTGGTACTCGAACTTTGCGGAGGAAAAATCAGCGGAGTTTCCGATATTCAGGCGAAGCCATACAAAGCCCCAAGTTTCTCGATTACATTTGCAAAAATCGACGAGTTGATTGGCGTGCCGATCAAAAAGGCGGATGCGGTTTCAACATTGAAGCGCCTTGGATTTAGCGTAAAGACGGATGCGAAGAAGCTGACAGCGTCCGTTCCGTGGTGGCGCGATCATGATATTGAGAGCGGCCGCGATTTGGTAGAAGAAATTGCACGCGTGTACGGCTATGCGAATTTGCCGGCTGTTTTCCCGCCTCTCTTGATGCCTTGCGAACCGATTCGAACGTTGCACTTGGAAGAACGTTGCCGCGATTTGGCAAAGCAAGCCGGATACACGGAGACGTTCACGTATTCGTTTACGTCACATGAAACACAGGAGATGGCAGGATATGAAAGCGGAAAGATGTTGAAGCTCGCCAATCCTTTGTCGAGCGATTTCGAGTTCATGCGAACGTCGTTATTGCCATCGCTTTTGCAGGTTGCCATGCAGAATCAGGAACGGTTCCGCGCACAAAAATTGTTTGAGATCTCGAATGTGTATTATCCGAACAAGGCCGGGCTTCCGGATGAACAGTCGGAGCTTGGCGCGCTTGTCCTGGGCGGGGACGAGGCTTGGCGTGAAGCAAAAGGTTTGGTTGAAACGGTTTTGAACGGCGTCGGAATCACGGATATCAAATGGAAAGCACTTACAACGGACCCGTTCTGGCATCCGGGACGTTCGGTTCAGGCTTTTGACGGTGCTGAATTACTCGCTACGGTCGGTGAATTGCATCCGTTGATTGCGGGGAAGTACAAGTTTGAAGGCCATGTCGCCTTGGTTGATTTGCCGCTTCGTCATGTCTTCCATCGTGCGACGGATGCAAAGATGTATGCGCCGATTCCGGTATATCCGATTTCCAAACGTGATCTCGCGATTATCGTCGACAAGAATACGGAAGTACAGGATATCGCTCAAGCGATGAAGCAGGCAGATGATAAGGTTCGTCATGTCGAATGGTTTGATACGTATGTGGGAAAGGGTGTTGCGATGGGGAAGAAATCGCTTGCGTTTCATATCGAAATTGGTGCGGATGAACGAACGCTGGAAACATCGGATGTGGATGCGGTGATGGAGCGCGTGGTCGATGAAACAAGAAATCGATTCCGAGCAGAAGTCCGTGTATAATCCATCCTATGGAACAACCGATTGCGCCGCAGAGAAAGACGCTGCAGCTAACGACGAATCAAGGCCTATTGATGCTCGCTGTCCTCGTCATTTTCTTTGGCGGCATTATGTATTGGACCGCCAATCGTTATCCGCGCTCCTATTCGGGTACCGTTAAAACCGCCAAAGAAACGCTCGTACCCTATGGCTGTAATGCCGAAGGTCCGCGACTACATATTTCTCTGCGACCCGAGCCGCAAGAGCAAGGATTTCACGAAGAGAATCGACAACTTATTTTTCAGCATAACATCACGGAACGATCGACCTTTTCGGCCATTCCGGCAAAAGTTGTATCCGTATCTTGGAGAGATGCCGACAAGAATGTCACGCCAATCAACTGCTCGAAACTTGATGATGCGATGAATGTCTTTTTGAAACGCCGCGGCGGAAAACGCATCATTCGTGATGATGTTTGGTCCGGCACCGTGCGTGCGAGTTGTGATGTTCCGGGAGCAGGAACAATCGACGTTGATGTAACGGTTGAAAACTGCGGATTCTAGCAACGTGCTATACTTGGGACATATGTTTCTCTCGAACTCGCAAGATGTCCTTTTGCTCGTGTCTGCCATTTGCTTATTGGCGGTAACGTTCTTTCTCTGCTGGCTCCTGTATGAAGCCGCTCGATTATTGCAGCAAACCAATCAGCTCGTGGAGGAAACGCGCAATAAAATCACCGCAGTCGAGAATATGATCTCCGGTTTCGGCGAGAAACTCGCGAATTTGACCCAGTATGTCGGATTCATCTTGAGGAAGAAGAAACCTAAAAGTTGACCCGCCCTTACCGGCGGGTTAATTTTTGTCCCATAACGATCGTACGCAGGCTTTAAGCCGACAGCATCGATCAACTCTATGAGCGAACCGACCGCGGAAATTCAAAAATCTCCATTCGTGCATTTGCACGTGCATTCGATGTATTCGCTGTATGACGCGATTGGTGCACCGGATGAGATCGTGGCGCGAGCGAAGGAGCTGGGTTATGACGCGATTGCGCTGACGGATCATGCAGCCTTGTACGGCGCTATTGAATTCTATGAGGCGGCACACAAAGCCGGCATTAAGCCGATTATCGGCATTGATGCGTACTTGGCGGCGAATCTGCATACGGACAAGAGAGCGGGTATCGATAATCGAACATCGCGCCTTGTTTTGCTTTGCGAAAATAATATTGGTTATCAAAACTTGTTAAAGCTCGTCTCGATTTCGTACTTGGACGGCTTCTATTACAAGCCGCGCTTGGATAAAGAGCTGTTGAAGACCTATGGAGAAGGATTGATTGCGCTCTCCGGAGGTTTGAAGGGCGATGTGGCGCAGGCGTTGCAGTCGCATGATATGGAGCGGGCGGAGAAATTAGTGCGCGAATATCGGGAGATTTTTGGTGATCGCTATTTTTTGGAAGCCGTGTGGCATCCGGAGTCGCCGACGCAGAATGAAGTAAATGAGTTGACATTCGAACTTGCCGAGCGCACGGGAACACCGGTCGTTGCTTCCAAGAACGTGCATTATCTCAACGAAGATGATCGTGAGGCGCAGGATGTACTTGTTTGTATTCATGATGGAAAAACGGTGGATGATCAGAAGCGCGCGTCCATGTCGGGCATTGATTTGTCGCTAACAGGAATCGCGCCGATGGTGGAAGCCTTTAAGGATCATCCGGAGGCAATCGAGAATACACGCAAGATCGCGGATCGATGCGAGGTCAAATTTGAACTTGGAAAGAACCATTTGCCGGAATTTGATGTGCCGGGAGGAAAAACCGAGATGGAGTATTTGCGCGAGCTCTGTGAAATCGGCTTAGTCGAACGCTATCCGGACGCTGAGCGGCAGGCAACAGCCAAAGAACGATTGGAGTTTGAGCTCAAAACAATTGAGCGCATGGGTTTTGCGGCATACTTTTTGATTGTTTCCGACTATATCGTCTGGGCAAAGGAGCATGGCGTCATTGTCGGACCGGGTCGCGGATCCGCGGCTGGATCGATTGTGGCGTACTCGCTCAAGATCACGAACTTGGATCCGCTGCGTTACGGTTTGCTTTTCGAACGCTTCCTGAATCCTGATCGTATCTCGATGCCGGATATTGATACGGACTTTGATGATGTGAAACGCAAAGACGTCATTCAATATGTGATGGAAAAATACGGTCATGATCGTGTAGCCGGTATCATTACATTCGGAACCATGGCAGCACGCGCCGCAGTACGCGATGTGGGACGCGCTCTAGGTATGGCGTATGCCGATGTTGATCGGATCTCTAAAGTCATCCCGCCGCCGGTTCAGGGCAGACATATTCCGTTGGAAAAATCCAAGGATGAAGCTCCGGAACTTCGCGCCATGTATCAAAGCGATCCGCGCGTCAAACGTTTGATTGATTTAGCGATCAAGCTGGAAGGAACAACAAGACATGCTTCGCAGCATGCTTGCGGCATCGTGATTACGCCGAAGAAATTGGTTGAATATGCGCCGCTCCAGAAGGCGCAGGGCGGTGACGTCGAGCAAGTCGTGCAATATTCCCTTCACTCGGCGGAAGTCATGGGCGTTTTGAAGATGGACTTCTTGGGCTTGTCGAACTTGTCCGTTATTCGCGACTGCTTAGAGATCACGGAAGCCGTTTATGGCGACAAGGTCGACATGGAAAATTTGCCACTTGATGATGCAAAAACATTCGAGCTCTTGGGCAGGGGAGATACGACCGGCGTATTCCAATTGGAATCGGATGGAATGAAGAAATATATTCGCGAGCTGCGTCCGACGGTGATCGACGATATTATCGCCATGGTGGCCTTGTATCGCCCAGGACCGC
>CAZYKJ010000002.1:15691-30159 GCA_964648065.1 uncultured Gammaproteobacteria bacterium | reverse complement strand
TTCGAAGTGGCAATCAAAACCACATTCGTAAACTCAACCGTTCTACCGACGCCAGCCGTAAGACGTCCGTCATCCATGACTTGCAAAAACAACGTCACGACATCCGGATGCGCTTTCTCCAATTCATCGAGAAGGACAATCGAGAACGGCTGTTTACGCACCGCCTCCGTCAACAAACCACCGCGAGTATCTCCCGGCTCGCCAATGATTCGCGCCACCGATGAAGGAGCCTGATATTCCGACATATCCAAGCGGATCATCATGTTTTCACTGCCAAAATACTCGCCTGCCAATGCCTTCGCGAGCTCGGTTTTACCAACACCTGTTGGTCCTAAGAACAAAAAATTCGCAATCGGACGATTTCCCGCACGCATCTCCGAGCGCGCACGACGCATCGCTTGTGCCACGGCTTTCACCGCTTCATCCTGTCCGATCACGCGTCCATGCAAGCGCTCTTCCATGTTCAACAACTTGTCACTTTCATCCGTCGTCACTGCTTCAACAGGAACATGCGCCTTGTCTTGAATAACACGCGCCACATCTTCACCCGACACCATCGCCTTGTCGCCGCGTTCACGTCTCGCAAGCACCGCCGATTCTTGCAAAATATTCAGCGCGCTTTCCGGTAAAGCGATTTCACGCATGTAGCGCCCGGCCAAAGACACCGCCTTCTCTAAAGCCGCATACGTGAAAAAAACATTGTTCTTATATTCGATGTATCCGCTTCTCGCCATTGCAACACGAATCGCATTCTCCTCATCCAAATCCGGCACCTCTACTTTGACGAGGCGCGATCCGAGTGAGCGACGTTCAAGATACGTTGTCCAAGCTTGCGGCGTTGTCGTCGCAATTACAATGCAATAGCCCTTATCAATTTCCTGCGATAACGTCTCAGCCAAATCCATTGTCCCCGCACTCCCCGCTCCGACTAACGCTTCAATTCCATGCATCACCAAGATAATATTTCCGCTCACACCGACCTCATTCAACATCGACAACAAGCGCTGCGGCGCCGAACCCTGATCGCCGGCCGCAAGAAGCTGGGCAACATGAATCGAAACCAATCGACGATCGAATAATTCTTTCGGAACATCTTCCTCGACCATGCGTCGCGCAAGCCCGTCGATGAGCGCGCCCTTTCCGCTCCCCGCTTCACCAACCAAACAAACCGAGCGTCTACCGCTTTCAATCGCACGCAACAAATTATCCATCTCATTCTCTCTTCCGACCAACGGCGCAACATATCCTTGTCGAGCCATCACCGTAAGATCTTCGCTAAAACGATCGAGCAGCGGAGTCTGCTGCGCTGTCATCGCGCGATTCATCGTGCCCGATGGTTTCAATAAAGCCAGAGCCACAAAGCGGTCATGCTCTTCTTTCAATGATTCCTGCACGCGAATCCACTCGGCAACGTGACGCACATGCTTCGGCGGATATCCTGCCGCATCCAACACATCCTGAATGCGCTGATCAGACTCGAATGCATGCAAAAAAATCTCGATAATACCAAAATGTCGACGCTTCTTGTCCAACGCATCAACAGCTGCCATCAATAACACCTCTTTCGAGGCAACCGTGAGCACAGGCGCTCCGCCCGACGGACCCGCATGCACGAGATCCGCCAAACCGTCGCGAATTCCGTCAAAATTCAAACCAAGTCTTGTCAGAAAAATTCCTCCGGCTGTCGTGCTCAACGATGCCGCAAATAAATGCGCCGGTTGAATTTCTGATTTTCCAATCTTTGATGCCAAGTTATGCGCCTTTTGCAGTAAATCCCATCCGCCCTCGGTCAAATAAAGCGAAACGTCTCGCGTAATTTGTATCGTGCGTTGCGACGTACGACTTGCGACTTGTGCCTTTGTCTCCGTCCAACCCGGGAGAATGCGCGGCTCATCATTGTAAACACGGAATCGGAAAATCAAATAACAACCGACCAATATGGCCAGCCACAATCCAATCGGCGCAGACGAAGTCCCGAACCAAAAATCCAATGTCAAAACATCCGTGATCGACGGCAGCAAAATGACCAAATACGCGAACCAAGCTAGGCTCCCGAGAATAATCAGCCCGAGAACAACATGCAAAGCCGTATGCGTGCTTCGTCGAAGCGATCTTACTGCAAACTCTCCCGCATCGACTTTCCCAAGCCACACCAGCTGCCCAATCGACGATTCCAAACTCACTCCTGCTCCATGACAAGCCTTACAATTCAAAGACGCCCGCGGATCACCGCTGCAGACAGGACATAAAACAGGCGCGGTAGTCATATCAGGCAATGTGACGAAGCACAGCTTCTAAAAAGAATACGAGCGACAGAGCAGGAGCCAGCGCCCAACAAATCAGAAGTAACAAATATCCGATCGCTTCCACAAAAATACTGATCAAGCGGAAAATCAAAACCACGATACGCATGAACAAACTAATCGCACGTCCCGACCAATCATATTGGCCGTACATGGGCACAAACAAATTCTGAAGCCACACCGTCAAACCCGCGCTTCTCCATCGATAATTCAATCCGCGCCAAGACCATCGAGCCGCCTCGACAAAGCCTTCGGTGTACCACCAAATCGGAAAATGCAAAACGCTTCCAATCGTCTCTCCGACAAGCAGCTTCGCCATCGGAATCAGCGGGAATGACATACGCTAAGTATAGCAAACAAACAATCCTCCCTGCACGCGAGTGGGGAGGATCGGTCTTGCCGGATGGTCAGAACAAGCAACCGCACCGGGCTCCGCTTCCGATGCATCGGAAACGAGGCTCGAAGCATTAACGAGCAACAGCGTAAGAACCTTTGCGAACATCAACAAACTCCATGTGATCAGCCGGCACATAACCAAGGCCCTGCACGCGCTCCTCGATCGTACGCAAAGACTGATTGCGCGCCGTCTTATCTTCCAAGTCGGCCACCGTTGCCTTCAACTTGTCCAAACGATTTTTCTGTTCCTGCAAACTATATCCCTTGGTCGAAGCTTGGTTCATCACATACACATTGATGGCCATGGCAAAGAATGCAAGGACGAGGAACACGCCAACCCAAGCATTACGCGCCGCCTTTTCCAATTTACGGCCGGACGACAACGACAATCCCAGCGCGATTTGCGGCTGGCGAAGAGCGTTAACGTGTGAGCGGGCCATAATGTGTTTTAGGTTTTGATTGCGACTCGTAACTTGGCACTTCTTGAACGCGGATTATTGATAACTTCCGCTTCTGTCGGTTCTTGCGGCTTTTTGGTGACCGTTCGCCACACCGCCTTGTCCTTCAACGCAACTTTCACAATGCGATCTTCCAACGAATGAAAGCTGATGATGGCGAGCCTTCCGCCGCTCTTGAGCATGCGATGGCTTGCTTCAACCGCTTGCTTCAACGTCTCCAACTCGTCATTCACCGCGATGCGCAAGGCTTGAAATGTCCTCGTCGCCGGATGAATTCTCCCCTGCTCATAACTTGCTGGAACGGCTGCCTTGATAATTCCCGCGAGTTCGACGGTGCGCGTAATGCGTCCGGTCTTTCTTGCGAGCACAATTGCATCGGCAATGCGTCGAGCGAACTTGTCCTCTCCGAAATTTCGGATGAGCTGTTCGATTTCACCTGCCTGCCAGGTGTTAACGATGTCCGACGCGGTCAATCCGTCCTCATTCGACTGCGGACCGAGCCGCATATCGAGCGGTCCTTCCAGCTGGAACGAAAGTCCCTTGGAAGGATCTGCCATCTCGTCGGAGGAGAAACCGAGATCGAGCAAAATGCCGTCGACACTACCTGCGCTGACACCGCGATCCTCCAGCTCGCGATCCAAGTGGCGAAAATTCGCTTCAATCGGCGTCCAACGATCGCCATACTCCGCAAGTCTCGTCTGCGCTCGCTCGATGGCCTTGCGGTCAACATCGAAGGAGAAAACGCGACCATTCGGAGCCGAAGCTTTCAACATCGCTTCCGTGTGAGTTCCCCCGCCTAAAGTCCCGTCAACAAAGACTCCATTGGGTTTCACCTCGAGGCCAAGCATGGTTTCCTCGAGCATGACAGCTACATGGACGGTACTCATACGCCGAGATCATGGAGGCGTTCGGCAATTGCATTGCCTTCGGCTTCCGTCTTAGCGGCATAGTCCTTCCACGTCGCCTCATCCCAGATCTCGAGCCGGTTATACAGGCCCGCGACCACCGTGTCCTTGCTCAGCCCCGCGTAAGTACGCAGGTATTCCGGAAGGAGTACACGGCCGCTTTTGTCGACTTCGACCTCCATCGCGCCGGCCAGCATCAAGCGGGCAAAAGCACGAGTGTCGGCCTGGCCAAATGGGAGTGCAGCCAATTTCTCGGCCAGCTTCTCCCATTCGTCCTTGGGATACAGGAACAGGGATCGATCGAGTCCGCGCGTGACCACAGCGCCTGTCGCCAAAGCTGCACGAAACTTGACCGGAATTGACATCCGGCCTTTGTCGTCAAGCGTGTGATGAAACTCGCCGATGAACATAAGAGCGGAAATGGGAATCCCACTTATTCCCACTGCTAGCCATTCTATGCCACTTACACACACAGGTCAAAGAATGTGTTCAACAAAAAAATGCGCTTGTCACAGCGCATTTATTGTTCGATTTACGTTCCTATGTGGATAGATCTATTTCCCACTTTTAATGAAAAACGAAGAGCCTTCCGAATTTCGGAAGGCTCGGTCAGGGGAAAGGCCCCTACTCTGCTTACGACTGCGCCTTGGCAGCCATCTCGCGCTCGATCTCGAGCAGGCGCTTGATGCCGTCGTACATCGTGCGCACGGCCTCGACCTCCGAGACGCCCAGACGGCGCTTGTTGGAGATGTCGTAGATGCCGCCCTCGGACTCCGAGTGCTCGCCGTGGATGCCGCGGATCGAGAGCTTGAGCTCCGTCGCGAGCTGCTTGAAGTCCTCGCGCGAGCTCACGTACGGAAGCTTGACGTGCACACTGGCGCGCATCGCCGTTCCGAGGTTGGTCGGACACGACGTGACCGCCCCGTACTTGGGGTGATACGCGAACGGAAGTGCCGCATCGAGAATCGCCACGAGACGATCGAAGACCGCGCGGATGTCGCCGCCCTTCTGCATCGAGATGATGCGGAACTGGTCCTCCTCGTTCGTCCACACGAGCGCCGTCTTGTCGGCGTTGTGGAAGATGCCGCGTCCGCTCGGCCAGTCGTGGTTCGCACCGACGACCTCGAGGAAGCGGTCACCCTGCTTGAACAGGAAGTGATCGTTCACGAGCTGCTGGCGGACATTCTCGTCCATGCCCTCGAGCGGGTAGAAGTCGCCGGCGAGGTCGCCCGTGAACTTCTCCTTGAAGGTCGCCGCGGCGCGCTGCATGATCTCGAGACGCTGCTCCTTGGTGATCATCGGCGCGAGCGGGTATCCCTTGAGGTTGCGGCCGACGCGGATGCGCGTCGAGACGATGGCCTCCCCCGTCGGATCGACCGGCTCGGTCGGGATCTTGTTGACGTCGAAGTCCGTCACGTGATTCCCCGTGAATCCGTGATACTCCGCGATCAGCGGGCCGAAGAACGGCTCGAACATGTCGTACGCCTCGGCGTCGCCGGCGTAGGCACCGACACCCGAATCGAGGTTCAGGGTACCGGAAATCGTCGCCATACCGAGCGTGAAGCCGGTGGCGGTGCGCTTCTGGAGAAGCTCGTGTCGCACGTTCTGCGGAAGCGCCGCGAGGTGCTTGAGCATGAGCATGTTGGGGTTCAGAGCCGGGGAATCGGACATAGGAGAGGTGGCGCCATGGGCGCTCGACTGCGTCTGCATGAGTAAAAAACCTTTCAACCCGAGAGATTTCGGGCTGCAATAGTTTAGGCCTTTTAGCGACAAATTCAATGGTTTTTGTCAATACCTGCTACCCCTTCCCCAAAAACTGACGGCTTCGCACTTTTTTATGATACGTAATCGCAAAACGATGCGCTTCGTCGCGCACTTGAGCCAATAAATCGACGTATTGATTACATAGCTCGCACAACTCGACGGACACGCGCGAACAGATAATGTCATTACGCTTGCGTTCACGTCCTTTCGCAATTCCCACAACCGGAATCTGTACATTCAAATGATGCAAAACTTCCTCCGCCGCATGCACTTGCGGCAAACCTCCATCAATCAAAATCAAATCCGGCTTACGCCACTCGCGATGCTTCAACCGTCTCATCAATGTCTCCTTCATCGAAGCCACATCATTCGCTCCGACCACCGTCTTAATCTTGAACTTGCGATATTCTGCCTTCGCAGGTGCACCGCTTTCAAAAACAACCATCGAAGCTACCTGCGATGTTCCACTAATATTCGAAATATCATAACCTTCGATTCGTCCAAACAAATTCACCGCCATCCCCTCCCCCGGCTTGATACGATCCACCATCTCATCATCACGCTTCAATACCGCCACATCTTGAATGTGCTCGAGGAAATAAACTTTATTCCGAATCTCCGCCGCCTCTTCATACTTCCGCGCTTTCGAAAGCGTCGTCATCTGCTTACGATAATCCTTCAAAATATTTTCTTTCTTGCCCTCAAAGAAGCGCGTGAGATCCCGAATCGTTTTTTGATACGTTTTCTTATCCGCCTGATCAATACAAACACCCGGACACAATTTCAAATGATGATAAAAACACGCACGCTTTTGCCCCGGAACACAAGTCGACCAAGGAAATGCCTTACGTACCAAATCCAAAGCCGCCTTCAAAGCGCGTGACGACGTATACGGACCAAACACCACTTTATATTTCTTCGCAGTCGCATCATCCAAATCCGTACCGCGAACAAGCAGAGGCCGCGGAAAATCTTCCTTCGTAATTCCCAAATACATGAAAGACTTATTGTCTTTCTGCAACACGTTATACTTCGGCCAATAATGCTTGATGAGGTTGGCCTCCAAAACCAATGCCTCAAGCGCCGTCGGCTTCGCGATATAGTCGATTTCCGTAACCTGCCGCGTCATCTCCGGAATATGCGGCCCATGCGGACGCTCAAAATGCTGCCGGACCCGACTCTTCAACGAAACCGCCTTCCCCACATACAAAACCGTCCCCTTGGCGTTCTTCATGATGTAAACGCCGGGAGTTGCCGGGAGCTCTCCCCCTTTGATTTTGATATTGGATGGGATCATCGCTTTTTCATCACTTCCTTCAAATACTTCCCCGTAAAGCTCCGTGGATTCTTCGACACTTCCTCCGGTGTTCCCTGCGCTACAACTTTTCCGCCCTTATCCCCGCCCTCCGGTCCCATATCAATAATCCAATCCGCATTTTTGATGACGTCCAAGTTATGCTCGATAACCATCACCGTATTTCCGCGAGCAACAAGACGATGAAGAACTTCGAGCAACTTGCGAATATCTTCGAAATGCAAACCAGTCGTCGGTTCATCCAGCAAAAAGAATGTCTTGCCTGTATCGCGCTTCGCAAGTTCCGTTGAAAGTTTAATGCGCTGCGCCTCACCTCCGGATAAAGTCGTCGCTGACTGTCCAAGCGTGATATACGACAAACCAACTTCCGTCATGACTTTCAAGCGATCGTAGATCGGCGGAATGTCGCGGAAGAATTTCGCCGCATCCTCAACCGTCATCGACAAAACATCGTGAATATTTTTGTCACGATATTTCACTTCCAATGTCTCGCGATTAAAACGCTTTCCCTTACACACATCACAAGGCACATACACGGTCGGCAAAAAGTGCATCTCAATAGCGAGTTGCCCATTTCCCTCGCAATGCTCGCATCGTCCGCCAGGAACGTTGAAAGAAAATCGTCCTACTTTATACCCTCGAACACGAGCCTCCGGCGTCAGCGTATACATTTCACGAACATGATTCCAAATTCCGGTGTATGTAGCAGGGTTCGATCGCGGCGTTCGTCCAATCGGCGATTGATCAACATCGACAACTTTGTCGAGCCATCCAATCCCTTCGATGCTCTCATGCTTTCCCGCCTTCACCGTCGATCCATTCAACTTGCGAGCCAATTCGCGATACAAAACGTCAATCGTGAGCGTCGACTTTCCCGATCCAGAAACGCCGGTCACGCACACAAAACGTCTCAACGGAATTTTTACCGTGACATTCTTCAAGTTATTTTCCGTAGCGCCGCTAATCACGATATGTTCTCTCGCCGGTTCACGCGGTTTCTTTGGCATCGGAATAACCTTGTCGCCGCGCAAATACGCACAAGTCACGCTGTTCTTGTCTTGCAGCACTTTCGGCATCGGTCCTTGCGCCACAATTTCTCCGCCGTGCTTTCCCGCACCCGGACCAATATCAACGAGATAATCCGAAGCACGAATCGTTTCCTCATCATGTTCGACAACGATAATCGTATTTCCAATATCACGAAGTTTCGTCAGCGTATCGACGAGACGTTTATTATCGCGCTGATGCAATCCAATCGTCGGTTCATCCAGCACATACAAAGCTCCGACCAAACGCGAACCAATTTGTGATGCAAGACGAATACGTTGCGCCTCACCTCCCGACAAAGTTCCCGCCGTTCTATTCAATGTCAGATATTCTAAACCAACGTCGAGCAAGAACGAAAGTCGAGCGATAATTTCCTTCATGATCGGCTCCGCAATCGAAGCCTCGGTTTTATTGAGATCCAATCCCAAAAAGAAATCCGCCGCATCATTAATCGGCAACGAGCTCACATCGACAATGCTCTGATTATTTCCAAGCCAAACGAATAACGATTCCGTTCGCAAACGCTTTCCATTACACGCCTCACAAATTTCTTCCGAGAAAATATCCTTCGTTCCCAAACCATGACAAGTCGGACAAGCGCCATACGGCGAGTTGAACGAGAACAAGCGCGGCTCAATTTCCGGAAACGCAAATCCATCATCCGGACAAGAGAATCGCGAAGACATCAGAATCTCCGATCCATCGTCGAGAATCGCGAGCACATTATCTTCGGCACGATCAATCGCCCGCTCTACAGCTTCATTCAAGCGTGTCTGCAGCGGTTTATTTCCTTCGATCGGCCATGCGAGCGGCACGCGATCAACCACGACCTCAATCATGTGCTGCTTATATCGTGAAAGCGGAATACGATTTCGCAAACTGTAAAAACGTCCATTCACGCGCACATCCATAAATCCCGCCTCAAACAAATCCTGCATTAACTGATGATATTCACCTTTGCGACCACGGACGACCGGCGCAAGAATCGTAATTTCATTTGTGAACTGCTTTTGTTTTCCATCAACTTCCGTTGTTCGATGAATTTCATCCGTTCTTTTTAAAATCCGATCAACCATTTCATCCACCGTCATCTTGCGAATCGGCTTGCGGCAAATCGGACAATGCGGTTTTCCAACACGCGCATACAAAACACGAAGATAATCGTAAATTTCCGTTATGGTCGCGACGGTGGAACGCGGATTCGCGCTATGTGCTTTTTGGTCAATCGAAATTGCCGGCGACAATCCTTCAATCTCATCCACATCCGGCTTGTCCATCTGTCCCAAAAATTGTCGGGCGTACGATGACAAAGACTCGACATAGCGGCGCTGACCCTCAGCGAAAATCGTATCAAAAGCCAAAGACGACTTGCCCGACCCGGACAAGCCCGTAAACACAATCATTTTATTGCGCGGCAGCTCAAGATTGATGTTCTTGAGATTATGCTCGCGCGCACCTTTGATAATGATTTTATCTTGCATGTCGATTAGCTTAGCTCGAACGCTTGCCATGCATCAACATGTCCACTGCGTGTTCAAGCGAACCCGCATTCTCGACGCGTCCGGCATTCACGAAGAAGATTCCGTCGGCATTTTCAATCGTGTTCAATCGATGCGCGATAATCACGCGCGTCGTTGATCCCGGAAGTTTCTTCAATGTCTCTTCGAGCAATTGTTCCGTCACCGTGTCGATGTTCGCTGTAGCCTCATCAAGAATCAACAATTCCGGCTTGCGCAAAACCGCACGCATGAACGCAATCAACTGACGTTGGCCCAAACTAATCGTCTCGGCTCCGACGGACACTTCTGTCTCAACGCCCTGCGGGAAACGCGCAAGCAATCCCTCAAGACCCATATCTCGAATGACTTTCTTCTTTTCCTCATTCGTCAGCAACGCATACTCGCTATTTCCGTAGAAAATATTTTCGAGCACCGTACCGCTAAAGAGATACGCTTCTTGCAAGATGAATCCGATTTTCTTCGTGCGCTCCTCATCCGTATATGAACGCAAATCGCGACCATCAAGACGAATCTCGCCTTCCGTCGGATCATACAAGCGCGCCATCAAAGAAGCTGTCGTCGTCTTGCCGCCGCCCGTCGGTCCAACAAGTGCATACGTCTTCCCCTTCTCCAAGGAGAAGTTGATTTGATTCAAGACCTTCGTATCGCCATAAGCGAAAGATACATCACGGAATTCCATCACCACCGGCGATGTCGTCATGCCACTTTCAACCACCGGCATTCCCGACGGCTGCTCCAAAATTTCGGACACGCGATCCCAACCGGCCATGGCGAGCTGGAATGAAGACCACAGCATCGCAATCTGACGAAGCGGACCGTAGAAACGATCAATATAAATAAGGAAGGTCAACAGCAGACCAATCGACACCATGCCACGCGCAATCAGATACAAACCAAACACAAGCACAACGAGCTGTGCCAAATTGGAAGACAAATCATACGTCGGCGAGTACAAAGCATTCGCCAAACCGGAACTCGTAGCTGCCTTGAAGTTGTTTTCATTCGCCTCCTTAAAGTGTTTGCGGAAATAATCACGACGATCAAAAGCCACAATCACCTTAAAGTGCTCAAGACTTTCCGCGACCTCGGCACTCAATCCGCCAAGCGCTTTCAAGCTGGCTGTCGTACGTACTTTCACCCATCCGGAAATCATTTGCGTATAAACGAGCAAAATCGCTGCTGGAATCAATGCCGCCAAACCCAAACGCCAATTCAAGCTCAACAGGAAAATTCCCGCACCGACGATAATGACAATGCTACCAACAAAACGCACCAACGTTTCCGATAAAAATTGGTTGAGTTTATCCGTGTCATTATTGATACGCGAAATCAAATCACCGGTTTTCTGGCGATTAAAGAAGGCAATCGGCAAATCCTGAAGCTTGGAAAAAATCAGCGTGCGCAAACGGAACAACACGCGCTGCCCCATGCGTCCCATCAATTGCATCTGCCAATAGCTTGCTCCGAGCGCGAACACGAATGCGACAAACAAAATTCCACACGCCATCAAAACGCCCGAGTAATTTCCAACCGAGATATAATGATCCACCGAGTAACCGAACATCAATGGCGCACCGAGCATCACAGCCGAGTTCAAGACAATCGCAAAAGCCGCGAGCGCAAGGTTCTTGCCTTCGCCTTTCAAAAACGGAAGCAGTTTACGCAGTCCCGTCCAAATCGATGGATTATTAGGCTTTGGATTCATATTTTTCTGTGCTCTTCTGCGATTCATAAATCTGCACGTATTCCGGCGAGCTCTTCATCAATTCTGCGTGCGTTCCCTGTGCCAACACCTCGCCCTCCATCAACAAGATGATTCGATCATAATCTTCGACAGACGCGATCTTCTGCGTGACCGACACAAGCGTCAAATTCGGATAATTCTTGCGCACATTGGCAAGAATACGATGCTCCGTATTAGTATCGACGCGTGCCGTAAAATCATCGAGCAACAGAATCTTCGGATTGATCGCCAAAGCACGCGCCAACATCACGCGCTGCTTTTGACCGCCCGACAAACTCGTTCCACGTTCAGATACAGGCGTATCCAAACCTTGAGGCAACGAATCGATAAAATCATTCAATTCGGCAGTTTGAAGCGCTTTGTCGAAATCCTCATCCGAAATCTTTTGTCCGAACTTGATATTCACGCGAATGGTCAAGTTGAAAATAATACTGTCTTGGAACACTAAACCAAGCTGCGCATGCAGTGACTGACGATCATACGAGGGCAATGATCGGTCATCATAGAAGATTTCGCCGCTCGAAGGCTCAACCAAACCGGTCAGCACATACAAGAGCTGAGTTTTTCCGGCTGCCGTCGGTCCAAGAATAGCCGTACGCGTCTTGGCCGGAAGCGAAAATGAAACATCTTTCAGAATCGCTTTTTCACCAACGGTCAATGACACATGTTTCAAAGCAATATCACCTCGCAAATCTGCCACCACATCGCCGCCTTCGGAGGCAACAGGCGCATCCATGACTTCCAGAATACGTTCATACGATGCCGAGGAACGGCTAATCGCATTGCTCATAAAACCGATCATCAAAATCGGGAAGATAAGCATGCTCAAATAGCTATTAAAAGCCGCAAGCTGACCAAGCGACATCTCTCCGGCAATTACCAAATGACCGCCGTAACCGAGAATGACAAGCGTCGCCATGCTCGAGATGAACGTGATAATCGGAATCATGCTCGAGAAAATTTTCAAAATCGACAAACCAACGGACTGAGCTTCCGTATTCACAATTTTGAATTTTGCCTCTTCTTGTTTTCCGGCATTCAACACGCGCACCAAAGCCGCTCCGAGAATGCTCTCGTTAATCGTGCGATTGAGCTTATCAATAACTTGCTGTGACTTGCGGAACAATTGTCCGACTTGCGAAAAAATAGTGAAAAACGTAAAGCCGATGACCGGCACCAAAATCAAAACCGACAATCCCAACTTCCAATTCGTCATGATGAGCAGGGTGCTCGCACCAAGAATCAGGAATACCGATGAGACAAGCGACGTAATCGCCATCGAAATAAACATCTTCACCGCATCCATATCCGATGTCAGATTGGTCAGCAATTTGGATGCGCCAATTTTCTGGACAAAGGCAAATGTCTGACGTGAAATTTTGTCCGCCAAAGCCGCTCGCAAATCGCGCGCCACCAATTCACCGGCATACGCCTGCAGAGCTGCCACCGAATACGCGACAGTCAAGATGATCGCGATCAAAACACCGAAGATCATCAATGTCGAAGTCGGATCAAAACGTCCTGCCTGATACGCATCAATCGTATTCGCAGCCAAACGCGGCAACGACAAAGACAAGGCATTACTCAGGACAGAAAGTCCTAACATGCCAAAAATAAGCCCTTTATAGCGCGGAACAAGGCCAAATACGCTCTTCTTCTTTTTATCAGATTTCTGCTTATTTTTCTCAGGTTTCATAAAGGCGAGAAGTATATTTTTATCATACTTTTCATACTTTGGTCAAGTCTTCCGGAATACTCCTATTTGACGATTCTCTTCCAAGCTTCCCAACCCTCAGATGTCGTCGATGAAGGCGACAAGAAACCCATATGCTCAAATGGTAAACCGATTTTTTGATCATACAAGAACGGCCAAATCACAAAGACCGGATGATCGAGCGCGAGGAGTGAAGGAAGCTTCTTGATAAAATCCGCCTGCTCCGTCTCGCTGCTTTCCCAACCTGCCGCACCCGATGGACCTTGTCGGAACCAACCGATTTCCGTAAACGCAACCGGCTTATCCGTATGCGAGCGTATGTCCGAAAAATAATCATCTTTAATGTCCGAAGGATTCTTTTCGATCAAGCCAGGATACGAAGTAAAGGCGATCAAATCAGCTCGTGGAAATTTCGCGAGCAAATCCCAATCATTCACGCCTTCGGTATTAGTGCCGCCGAATAAACCGCCATGCAAACCCTTCATCCATTCAAGCTGGAAAATTGGAAAGACTTTCGTATTCGGACTAGCAGCTTTTACTTGCTTTGCCGTCTCATCAAAAAACGCAATCATCGCCTCGCGCTGTTCCGCCGAGCGCATCGCAAAGTTGATCTCATTTCCAATTCCAAGATAGGGAGGCTGCTCGCGCTTCGCGAATCCGACAATCACTTCTTGCAGAGACGCACGCTTCCGTGCATCCGTGATAGCCGTTGCCTTCATTCCGGCAATGACAACCGGTGTCCAATGATTGTCTTTAGAAAGACCAAGCATCACTGACGCGGCCGATTTCTGCGCCGCCAACTCGCTCCCCTCCCCGGCCCAGCTCAATGTCCCGCCCGCTTCATTCGCCATGACCATAAAACGTTCAAAGGCGGCGCTATCAAAACCCTGCGGCGTCAGACTGATACCGAATTTCGTCGCCTCAGTCGATTGATCTGACATTTTCTGACAACCGGCACCCAAAAGGACAAACACCAGCAAAAGCAAGGGTAAGCGGAGTTTCATACAGCAACACTCTTGCATATTCTCGATCATTTCGCTATCCTTTGCGCACATTTGCCGCTCGGAGAGGTCGCATAGTGGCCTAGTGCACTTGCTTGGAAAGCAAGCATACCGCAAGGTATCGGGAGTTCGAATCTCCCCCTCTCCGCCAATAGTGAAAATACACATTTTGACTTGCGCTAGTTATGTTGTTATCATTCCAAACAGACATACTCGGCATGTGTTCTATCATGCTTTCGGTAGCAAAAAAGTAGTATGGATACGGTTACCGTTAAAACGGAATATCGAACTAGTGTTGTGA
>CAZYKJ010000002.1:5668-15681 GCA_964648065.1 uncultured Gammaproteobacteria bacterium | reverse complement strand
TCGAATCTCCCCCTCTCCGCCACAACGAAACCGCCCCATACGGGCGGTTTTATTGTGATACAATAAGCGCCATGAAGGCCCCTATTTCTTTTCAGCAAGATCTGCGTCTCGGCGCACAAATTCTCGACGCTTGGCGTCAAGTTTCCGCTCTCAAAATAAAAGCATTCGCTCCTTGTTCCGTTGTCGTCTGCGGCATGGGCGGCTCCACTCTTGGTGCACATGTTCTCCAAACGGCGTTCCGTGACAAACTCTCCGTACCGATGGAAATCGTGAACGACTACACGCTCCCTGCGTATGTCGGTAAAGACACGCTCGTCATTCTCTCGAGCTATTCCGGTACCACGGAAGAAACGCTTGCCGCCGCCAAAGAAGCAAAACTGCGCAAAGCAAAAATCATCGTGATCACCGCAGGAGGAGCCCTGCTCAATCTGGCGAAAAAAAATCGTTGGCCAACGTTCGTGATCGATCCCGTCGAAAACCCTTCGGGTCAACCGCGTATGGCTGTCGGCTATATGACGCTCGGCCTCGCCGGCATGCTCTCCAAAATCGGCGTTCTCGATTTTCCCGAAAATGATATTCACGACCTCGCCAAAACCGTCGATGGCGTCGATTCCAAACAAGCCGCCGCTCTCGCTGATCATTTACGCGACAGCATGGTGCTCCTCGTTTCTTCCGGCCATCTCGCCGGAGCCGCACATGTCTTTAACAATCAATTGAATGAAACCGGTAAACATCTCGCTGTAGCCCAAATCATTCCCGAACTCGATCATCATTTTCTTGAGAGCCTGTCTTTCCCGCAGCGCGCTCGTCGCTCATGCGTCGCCCTCCTCTTCCAAAGCAAGCGTTATCATCCGCGCGTACAAAAACGCATCCGCCTCACCGCCGAGCTTTTCGACAAAAACGGTCTGCGCCCCGTAATCGTCGACGTTTCAGGCAAAAACACATGGCACGAAGCTTGGACAGTCATCGCTCTTGGCGCCCACACCAGTCTCGACCTTGCCTCTATACACCGCATTGACCCCAATCCGGTTCCGAATGTCACCGAATTGAAGCGCCTCATGGCAAAACCTTAATATGCCAGAACAACAGCAAGGACTTTCCAGCGCCGAAGCATCTCGGCGGCTTCTTGCTGATGGTCCAAATGAAATCGAGGCAAAGAATCTTCCCGCCTGGCGCATACTCGCCCGCCAATTCATCAGCCCCTTTATCTATTTGCTCGTAGTCGCCGTTTCCATATCCTTTGCCCTCAACGACGTTTTCGAAGGCTCCTTGGTTTTGATTTTCGTTTTACTCAACGCTAGTATTGGTTTCTTTCAAGAGTATCGTTCCGAGCAAGCCCTGCGCATTCTCCGTAGTTACATTCGTCCGCAAGCAAAAGTTATTCGTGATGGAAGAGAAATCACGATCGTTACCTCCGATCTCGTTACCGGCGATTTGATACGCTTGATTGCCGGTGACATTGTCCCGGCTGATGCCGACATTACCGAATGTCATGCATTGTTAGTCGATGAATCCGTGATGACGGGCGAATCCGAACCCGTCAGTAAAGATGATCTACATGCCAACAAACTTGCCTCGGGCACGCGTATTGTCGGCGGTACAGCCTTCGCGACTATCACGGCAACCGGATCACGCACACGTCTCGGCAATGTTGCGAAGTTGACTATTGAAACCGAATCCAAAGGCGAATTCGAACTTGGCTTGGCACGCTTCAGCAAATTCATCCTGCGTTTGATCATCATCACCTTAATCGTCGTCTTTGCTGCAAACGTAGCGATTAAAGGTGCAAACGCCAATATCATCGAGTTACTCATCTTCTCGATTGCCCTTGCTGTCAGCGTCATTCCCGAAGCCTTGCCGCTTGTCACATCGATCGCCCTTTCTCGCGGTGCCTTGCGCATGGCAAAACAACAAGTCGTCTTGAAACGTCTCGCCGCCATGGAAGATCTCGGCTCCATCGACATTCTCTGCACCGACAAAACCGGAACGCTCACGGAAAATCGCCTCACTGTCTCCGCCGTCTTCGGTAATCATGAGGAAGTTCTTAAACAAGCATTACACGGCTCAAAAGAATTTTTAGAAAACGGAAAACGTCCGGAAAATCCGTTCGATGCCGCTCTCTTTGACGCATTATCCGCGGACGCAAGAAAAACCAACGGAAATTTCGTGATGGAAATTCCGTTCGATCCGATGCGTCGCCGCAATAGCTTGGTTTGGAAATCCCCGGAAGGCCCTTCACTCGTCGTCCGCGGCGCTCCCGAAACCATGTTCGAATGCTGCGTCCCCGTTGATGAAAGCACGCATGTCAAAGTCACGCGCTGGATGACTGAGCAAGGCGCTCTCGGCTGCCGCGTCCTTTTAATCGCAGGCCGCTCCCATATCGGCGATGATGTGACGCTGAAAGACGAAAGCGGACTCAAGTTCTATGGCCTCGTCGCCTTCCGCGATCCGGTAAAAAGCGATGCGAAGCAATCAATCAAAAATGCCGAGGCCCTCGGTCTCACCGTAAAAATTCTCACCGGCGATGCTCCTGAAGTCGCTGCCGCCGTTGCTCGCGAAGTCGGTTTGCTCACCATGTCGCAAGTCGCCATGACCGGCTCGGAATTTGCCGAACTGGAAAAGAAAGATAAATTAAAAGCTGTAAAAGAACAGGCCGTCTTTGCCCGCGTCTCTCCGGAACAAAAATTTGAAATCGTACACCTCCTGCAAGAAGACGGCACCGATGTCGGCTTCCTCGGCGAAGGAATTAACGATGCGCCAGCTCTCAAAGCCGCAAATGTCGGCCTCGTCGTCCAAAACGCCTCCGACATCGCCCGCGAATCAGCCGACGTAGTTCTGCTCGAAAAAAGTCTTTCCGTGATCGTGAACGGCATTCGCCTAGGCCGCGAAACATTTGCGAACACGACAACCTATATTCGAACCACGCTCGCCTCCAACTTTGGCAATTTCTATGCCATCGCTATCTCTACCTTGCTGATTCCGGAATTGCCGATGCTTCCTGCTCAAATTCTTTTGCTGAATTTGCTTTCCGATCTTCCAATGGTCGCCATCTCCACCGACCAAGTCGACGAACAAGAATTGCGTCGTCCAAAGCACTACAATATCCGCGAAATTGTGATGCTCGCCACTCTTCTCGGCGCCGTCAGCACCATCTTCGACTTCATCTTCTTCGCGATCTTTGTCCGAAAAGGCGCGGCGACATTACAGACCAACTGGTTCATCGGTTCGGTTCTGACCGAGCTGGTACTGATTTATTCCCTCCGCACACGCCGCTTCTTCTTGCATGGTCGAGCGCCTTCGCTCATCCTCATCCTCCTCACGGTCGGTGCAGCAATAACGACCATCGGCATCCCCTTCACCACGTTCGGTCAAGAACTCTTCTCCTTCCATGCACCAAGCTCCATGCAGCTCACTACCATTTTTACGATTGTCATCGCCTACTTCATCACAACCGAAACAGTAAAACATTACGCGATCAAAGCCGCCGCTCAACGAACACAACTTGCCAAATAAAAAAACTTCTCCGCATGTCGGAGAAGTTTTTTAATACTATTTCTTCAAAGCCAAATCAATCGCCGCCTTGAGATCGCTATACGGCACGGCACCGCTGACAAGTGTTCCGTTGACGAAGGTCGCGGGCGTTCCCTCGACTCCGGCCGACGTACCCTCATTCAAGTCTGTCGTGATGCGCGATGCCATCTGACCGGAATCAACACACTTGTCGAACTTGGCCGTGTCCAAACCGATTTTCTTAGCCAAATCCGTGTACGTTGCACGGCTAAGCGTGGCTTGAGCGGCGAACAATTCGTCATGCATCTTCCAGAAAGCCGTGTCTCCGCCCTGTGCAAAGGCGCACTCTGCTGATTCAGCCGACTTTTGGGCTTCCGGGTGGAAGGACAACGGGTAATAGCGATAAACCAAGCGGACATCATTCGGATAATCCTTCAAAGCCTGCTGAATGGTCGGAAGATGGCGCTGGCAGAACGGACACTGGAAGTCCGAGTACTCAACCAAGGTCACCTTGGCATTCTTGGCGCCCTGAACGTGATCCGTTCCCGCGACCGGCTTCAACGGACCCGCTGGAGCGGCTGCCGGAGCAGCTGCCGACGGAACAGCCGCCGAAGGTGACGGAGCCGCAGCAATCGCCGCGCCGCTTCCCAATGCCAAGCCACCTTTGGAAATCAGATTGAGCACCACGCCCATACCGATCATCGACGAAACGGCAACGCCCAGGAACAAACCCGTGTAAAACATCGTCTTCGGACCCCCGTCAAAAAAAGTGTTGTTGTTGGTATTTTCCATAATATTGGTGAGAGATTAGCACATTCTAAGGTTTGCTAGCCAATTCTTGATCCCATTGAGCAGGAGTCATTCCAAACAGTCGTGTCTTATCGATGAAAACGGTCGGCGTTCGATCAACATTGTTACGAACCCCTTCCTGATATGCGGCCATCACTCTTGCATCGCCTGACTTTTCATCGACGCAAGCCCCGAATTTCCCTTCATCCATCCCAAGCTGTTTCGCAAAAGCTTTGAACGATGGTGTCGGGTCCTTCAATTCCGCCCAAGAGCCTTGCTGATCATACAAAAGCCGTTTGAATTCCCAGAACTTGCCCTGATCCTGTGCGCATCGTCCGGCATCAGCCGCGATTCTCGCATTCGGATGGATGGTCATGAGCGGGAAATCCTTCCAGACAAACTTGATGCGGTCTTTATATTTGTCGATGGCATAATTGACCGCGCTTTCTGCCGCCTTACAGGCCGGACATTGGAAGTCGCTGTACAAATGTACCGTCGTCGACGCATTCTCGGGCCCGATAAACGGATCGTTCGTATCATCGAAGGTCAGCGTACCGTCCGTGGCCGGCAAACTGGACGGGGCGGATAAAATCGCCCACACCAAGCCTCCAAAGATCAATACCGACACGGCGATAACGCCGATCAAAACACCTTTGTTGGATTGTTCACCCATAGTGCGAAAAGAATGACATGTCGACCATTGATACGCAAACCCTCCCCCTAATCTTTCAACCCAATTTTTGCAAGTATCGAATAATATCCAAAGAAGCCTTCGATCCCTCCCCGACAGCCACGGAAATCTGCTTATAAGCTACATCCGTCACATCCCCGGCCGCCCAAACCCCCTCGACATTCGTCCGATTATGCGAGTCCACCATGATTTGCCCGCTCTTATCCTTGCCAACAAAATCGATAAAGTTCGCAATCGGCATCAAACCAATTTCTATAAAGGCGCCCTCACAAGACTCTTCACGTTCAACGCCATCGACTCCCTGCAATTTGATACCGGTTAAATTCCCTTTGCCCAAAAAGGCCAAAGTCTTGGTAGATAGGGCTACGTTGATTTTTGGATTCGATACAATCATCCGCTTCAGCCCTTCATCACCGGTCAATTCCGGATTAATACAAACCATAGTCACGGAACTCGCGTACTTGGCAAGGAAAAGCGCCGCATCCATCGCACTATTACCGCCGCCGATCACAAAAACGTTTTTACCGCCAAACAAAGGCGCATCACATGTCGCGCAATAACTGATGCCATGCGTATCCAACTCCGTCTCGCCCGGAACATTGAGCTTGCGATGCTCCGCACCCGTCGCAATCAAAATCGTCTTGCAAGGATAAGCTCCGCGATCGGTCTGCAAAGAAAACCCTCCATCTGTCCTGGTGACCTTGATCGCCATCTCTCCTTCATGAATCTCAATCGCTTTTTTATAGTCATCCAAATGCTTGTGAAAAGCATCAACGAGCTGCAAACCGGATACATTGTGAATACCAAGATAATTCTCGACATCCGATGACCAAATCGCCTGCCCGCCCAGATTACCGGCGAAAAGGGCAACATTCAACTTCTGTCTCGCCATGTACACGGCCGCCGCCATGCCAGCCGGTCCGCCGCCGAGAATAATGCTATCGAACATGACGAGAGTATACCATCCAAACACCGACAGCGATCATGGGGACAGACAAATACTGCGTCGGCGTCAGTCCAAAATACGTCGCATCGGCAATGCGCAGGAAGTCGAGAACAAAACGCGTCACGCCTTCGACGATCATAAAGCTTCCAAACCAAAATCCTGGCTTGCGCTGCTTGCGATTGAACCACAAAAATCCAAGCCCCGTCGCAAATCCGATCAAGGAAAGATACAAACCGAGATCGTGACGAACGGATCCGTCAGAGTATTTCACGCCCAAAACGAAATTCGTCAGTGTTCCCGGATGATCATGGATCAAGAAGCAGCCGATACGTCCAACACCACATCCCCAAGGCAAACCCCAAACAAGGACATCCGCATATTCAATCCACTTGAGCGCATGTCGGCGGCAATACAAAAAGAAAACAAGAGCCGCTCCGATAAATCCGCCAAACATCGACCAACCCGGCAAACGCGGATCAAACAAACGCATCGGCGTAAGCAATGCGTGATCGTAAAAAAACGCTTCGAACAAACGGGCGCAAACGAAGGCGCCGATAAAAATCCAAAAAGCCAAATCCAAAATCTTGTCCGGATCCAAACCTTTTTCCTTCGCACGTCTCCATGCAACATACGTTCCCAAACCAAAACCCAAGGCTACCAGCGTTCCCCAAGTGTGAAACGTGATTCCAAGGATGTGAAACGTTTGTGATTCAAAATACGGGATCACATGACATTCAGCGTTTTAATCGCCTGATAAAAATCATTGACGGCACGCTTAGCCTGCTTGATGGAAATCTCGAATGTCGAATCATGCACCAATTGATTACGCAATTTATGCGCACCCCAAACCTGGGAAATATTCGGATAACGATACGCCGCCGTCTTCAAGCGCTCGCCCATGGTCTCGCCTGGAAAATGCATTTTGCGCAAAATCGTATCCAACAATTTATCCGCTTCAATGACGGCGAGCTTGGCACCCATGATTCCATGATCCGATGTTTTCTCGATTTCCGTCCACATCGCCTGCAACTTTTTGCGATCCAATCCATCCAGCGACGATCGCTGCAAAGATCGAAAAACCGTCACGACACCCATGATCGCAATGCCGACAACCAAAACACCTAGCAAAAGAATTCCAATCCATGGCAAAAAACCGCCGCCAATGGATGGAACCGCGCCGGAAAGCGAACCGTTATCAAACACGAATTGGAATAACATCACAGGCGTGATTGTTCATACGCATGCGCTGCCGATAACAGCGCACCATCACCTCCCATCGGTCCGATAAACTGCAAACCAACCGGCATACCATCGTCCAATCCGCACGGCAAAGACACAGCCGGCAATCCCGCCACATTCACACCGACGGTATACACATCCTCCAAATACATCGCAAGCGGATCCGACATTTTCTCGCCAAACTTGAATGCGGTTGATGGCGCCGTCGGCGTAACAATCAAGTCCACATTCTCGAATGCCGTGCGGTACGCGCGTCGAATCAAGGTCTGCACTTTTCTCGCCTGTCGATAATACGCATCGTAATAACCCTTCGAAAGCGCGTACGTTCCAAGCATGATGCGGCGACGAACCTCCTCACCCAATGCACTCGATCGCGAAGCAAGATACGTCTCGATCAAACTCGGCTTGGTCACGCGCTGGCCAAAACGCATGCCGTCAAAGCGCGCCAAATTTGCCGAAACTTCACAAGGCATCAAGACATAATACACAGCAAGAGCTTCTTCCGTGTACGGCAAATCAATGTCGACAATTTCCGCACCCAACGCTTTCAACGTTTCCAATGCGTCTTCCGCTTGTTCGCGAACGCCATCCGTCATTCCCTCTCCCCAAGCCTGACGCGGCTTTCCAATGCGAACGCCATCAAGCTTCATGCGAGGCTCGAATGTAAAATCGCGTTTCGTTGTCGTTTGATCAAGCACATCCGTTCCACGAATCGCATCAAACAGCATCGCGGCATCTGCAACGGTCTTCGTCATCGGACCAATTTGGTCGAGCGAAGAAGCCATTGCCATCAAACCCGAACGCGAGACCGAACCATAGCTCGGCTTGAATCCGACTATGCCGCAAAACGCCGCCGGCTGACGGATAGAGCCGCCCGTATCCGATCCCAGTGCCGCAACACACATGTCTCCCGCAACAGCCGCAGCCGAACCACCCGAAGATCCTCCCGGCACGCGCTCTAGATCATGCGGATTCTTGGTCGGGCCAAATCCCGAGTGTTCTGTCGATGATCCCATCGCAAATTCATCCATGTTTGTCTTACCAAGAAAAACAGCTCCTCCATCACGCAGCTTCTTCGCCGCCGTCGCATCATACGAAGCCTGATAATTCGCAAGAATTTGCGAACCAGCCGTGGCACGATGACCTGCAACCAAAATATTATCCTTAATCGCCAACGGGATTCCGTCCAGTTCACCCAATAATTTTCCTGCCGCGCGACGCTCGTCAGAAAGATGTGCCTGATCCATCGCCGTACCTTCGAACACATCAAGATACGCATGAATCGACAAATTCAAACCGCGAATTTGCGCGAGATACGCTTTCGTTAATTCGACGGAAGAAAAATCCCCGGCAGCAAGTCCGGCAGAAGCTTCACGCAAATGGTAATTGAGTTCTTGTCGCATACTCAGCCTTTTGGATTTTCAAACACACCCGGAACACGCAAGGCATCGCCGGCTTTGTCCGGAAAATTGGAAATAATCGCACGGCGAACGCTGTCATCACTTGTCTGTGCAACGTCCTCGCGCAAATCCGGCGCATTTTCATTGCCATCGACTTCCGGTACGCCAGTCGTATCGATTTTGGACAAACGACCGACATATTCCAAAACCGGATCAATCGTCTTTTCCATGCGGCTGATATCCGCATCGGTGAGTGAGAGGCGGGACAATTCGGCCAATCTCTTGAGTTCGGAGGCGCTAAGCATGGCCCCAGAATACCGTGCAATGCAGGTTTGGTAAAGCCTGTGCGCTCTGCTAGACTGCACGCATATGAAACGATTTTCCCCTGCTCTGCGCCGCCTCGCGGCCGCGACCTGCTTGCTTGTAACTGCCATCCCGGTAAGCGCCGCCACTCCGGCTCAACAGCTGGATAAAGCCATGAAGTCCATCAATACCTGGTCGTCCTATTCCACAGACCTGCAGTTCAACATGGATTTTTCCGAACGCAATATCGGTAAATCCGCAAATACGATGAATGGAAATGTCCAAGTGCGTACCCATATCGCTGTCGTTGATAAAAACAATGGCGAGGGACGTATGTCCATCGACCGCTTGAGTATGACCGGCGATAGCATCTTGCAAACGGTGCAGCTCGATAGCCCGATCGTTTTCGAATGGAAATTGGTCGGCACCATGGCCTATTTCCGCTTGGCACAGATCCCGGAGAGTTTGGTGACCATGCTTAAAACCGAACTCGACATTGATCTTGCTCCGCTTATCGGCATCTGGGTCGGTGTAGATACCAAAAACAATTCCGACTTGAATGATTTGCCGCTGGGCAGTATCAGCGCGATCAATCAAGAAATTCCAAAAGGTTTGAGCGACGTACCGGCCATCCGCAATATCCAATGGTTCCAAGTCTTGCGTACGGAAAAGACATGGAAAAATGCGGCCGGTGAAAATATCGTCCGTCTTCGCGTACGCATCAACCCGATCCTTATTACTGCATTGCAGCGTGAAGAAATCCGACGTATCCCGCGCGGAAAATACTATGCCGAAGATTTGAAGGCGTTGAACAAGCGCTACTCCGACTTGCGCGTCAATCTCGCTAAGTTCAGCATGGTCGTAAACTTGAACACGACGCTCGGCCATATCGAGCGCATGGAAGCCGGCGGCTTGATCACGGAACCACATGAGTCTTGCGTCTATAACGCAAAAACAAAAAAGGATGTCTGCCGCACCTCGAGCATCGGCACCTTCAAAGTCTCTATGGGCGTCGACATTCGTCCGGAAAGCAATTTATCGATTATCCCTCCGGCTCTCTGGAAAACCGTTGAAGAAATAACCAAGATGATTCAAGACATGACCGCGCAACCAGCCGCAACAACTTCAACCGATG
>CAZYKJ010000002.1:0-5658 GCA_964648065.1 uncultured Gammaproteobacteria bacterium | reverse complement strand
ATGACACAAACATTAACCATGTAATTAAAAGCCCCATTGTGGGGCTTTTTTATTTGATCTTTTTTAAGAACTCTTTCTCATCGAGTATCGTCACTCCCAATTTCTGTGCCTTTTCATACTTCGATCCCGGCTCTTCGCCCACGACGACAAACGAAGTCACTTTCGAAACCGATTCGCTGACATCCCCGCCCATCTCGCGAATCTTTTCCTTCGCCTGTTCTCGTGACATCGCCTCAAGCGTCCCCGTAATCACCCAACTCGTTCCTGTAAACGGCCCCGCATGCCTCTTCGCCGACTTTTTTACATGCACAACTTTCAAAAGATGCTCGATCTCTTTCTTGTTCTTCGCATCCTTCAAATGCTCAACGACAGACTTGGCGACCACTCCACCAATTCCAGGTACTTTTTCCAAATCCTCCTCATTTACATCCAGGAACTTTTCGATCGATCCAAACGCCTGAGCCAAATCATTCGCCGTCTCTTCTCCAACATGTCGAATCCCAAGCCCATTAATAAATCTTCCAAGCTCAATCTCCCGATGATCACGAATCTCCTTCACCAGCTTGTTCGATGATACTTCCGCAAATCCTTCGAGCTGCAAAAAATCACCTGCTTCCAGCTTAAAGAGATCTGCCGGTTCATGAACCAAACCTTTCTGAATCAGCTGTTCCGCTATCTTCTCGCCAATGCCTCGCATATCAAATGCATACGCAACATGCAGCAAATTGGCGAGCTGCTGGGCAAAGCAGCTGCGATTCGTACACAGAACCGCGACTTCTCCTTGCTTGCGCTCCACCGGCGACCCGCACATCGGACATTTCTTCGGCATGTGAAACGTTTTCTCTTTTCCTGTACGCAATTTCGGCAAAACGTTCATCACCTTCGGAATAATATCTCCTGCCTTTTCGATAATCACCGTATCCCCGATCTTCAAACCCAAACGATGAATCTCGTCTTCATTGTGAAGTGACGCATGGGTCACCGTCGTCCCTTGGACGAGCACCGGATCCATCACGGCAACCGGCGTGAGCGCTCCCGTTCGTCCCACATTCACCTGAATCTCGCGAACAACTGTTGTCGCCTGCTCGGCCGGAAATTTCCACGCAATGATGGCGCGCGGCGTTTTCCCGACCACACCAAGACGCTCGAACAAACGATCGTCATTCACATTCACGACAATTCCATCCAACCAATAATTCAACTTCTCGCGCTTCTTATAAACCTCCTGATGCATCTTCTCAACCTCGTCCAAATTCCTACAGTATCGATTCAACGGATTCTGCGGGATACCGAGCTCCGCAATCATCTTATGCGCCTCGGCATGCGTCTTGGTACCCAAATCAGTGATCAGCGAATAACCAAAGAAAGACAACTTTCGCTCGGCGACAATAGACGGATCAAGTTGGCGTATGGTTCCTGCAGCCGTATTGCGCGGATTCGCATAAAGCTCTCCACCCTCCCTTTTTTGCTTCTTGTTAATTTCCTCCAATTGTTTTTTCGTCAGATACACCTCGCCGCGAATCTCGACACGTCCCGGAATCTTCTTGCGTAGAGTCAGCGGGATCGCTTCGATCGTACGCAAATTCTGCGTGACATCCTCCCCGATCCTTCCATCGCCGCGCGTCGATCCTTCGACAAATTCTCCATCCTGATAAATCAACGACACCGCGAGTCCATCCATCTTGATTTCCGAAAAGAAGTCAAAATGCGAACGCGGCTCTAATTTCTGAATACGTGCCAACCACTCATCCGCCTCCTGACGCGAGAAAACGTCCTCGATGGAAAGCATCGGCACTCGATGCGTAATCTTTTTGAATCCTTCCGCAGCCTTACCCGCCACGCGCTGCGTCGGCGAATCCTTGGTAATCAAATCCGGAAATTCCTGCTCCAACTTATAGAGCTCATGCTTCAACGCATCCAACGCCGACTCGCTAATCGAGAGATTATCCAGTACCTGCATCTCATACCGATATTTGGCGATTTCCTCCCGCAATTTCAGGATTCGCTTATGCGCCTCAGCCTTGGTCATGGCCCTATACTAACCCAAAACCCGCCTGAAACCAATGCGCAATAGCATCGCCCCAAATAGCGGCTCCTACGGCCCCGAGCGTCAAAAACTGCGCAAAAGGAATGCGCATCCCCCGCTGATAAATACCCAAAACGAACAACAGAATCGCTAGGACTCCGCCGACCGTATACGTAAGATACAGCGATACGGCAATTCCGGGCCAGCATAAAAATGCACCGATAGAAGCCGCGAACCAAATATCGCCGCGCCCCATCCATTTGCCTTTGGAAATCCAAACTTGAATCCAGATAAATCCTGAACCGGTCAGAAGCCCGACTAACGATGAAAGCCCAGATCCAAAAAACGCACGAAACATAAGAGCGACAATCGTCGCAATCATCATCGGCTCCAAGGGCAATAACTTCTTCTTCCAATCGAACAATGCTAACGCAAACAAGTAGCTAAAGAAAATGATGAAACTCATTTCTCTGTATCATCCTGATCGATTCCCCCGGCATGCGCGTAATACACATTTGCCTTTCCAAGATCCGTGTCTGTCTCCGTTTGGAAGCGGATCGAATAGCCGTTCGCGCCGCCATGATAGCGATAATACTCGCCTGACTTCGGCCCCGTCGGGACGCGATTAAGATACACCGGCTGTGTCGGATCCGTGCTTGCGACAAAACCCGCAGCTGACAACATGTCCGAATTACTACCGGTCATTCCTAGATCCACACCGGCCGTTTGCGGATACGTTGCCTTGTCCAACCAATACTGACTCAACGCAGAACGAACGACGCTGACATCAGACAAGCGCTGAGCGTCTCGCAGACTTGCTCTCGCGCTATTAAGCGACAGCACAGCCAAGGTTGCGAGTAGTCCAAAAACGGCAAGCACAATGAGCGCTTCGAGCACCGTAAATCCGCGACGGAAAGTCATATGCGATCAGTATACCACTTAACCCTTATCCAAGCCGAAATGCTTCTTGAGACGACGTACGACATCCGCCGGATGCTGTTGTGTCTTAATCAAATAATCCGTACATCCGAGACGAAAACATCGCTCTAAATCCTCGCGTGTCGACAATCGCGTTAACATAAATACAGGGATTTTTGATGTCTCCGCATCACTTTTCAATTCTTCCAACAAGGTAAATCCATCTTTTTGCGGCAATCCGATATCGAGCAATATGGCATCCGGTTGTTCCGATCGTGCGCGCTTTCCCCCATCCTCTCCATTCATCGCATGCGTCACTTCAAAACCCGCCTGTTGCAAATGACGGATCAGAATGTCGGCGAACGTTTTATCGTCCTCGACGCAGAGGATATGACGGCTCATATCGACAACGCTTCCCATGCCGGACCGGCACTCGTCAAACGCGAGCGCAACACACGAACCGGAATCCCTGCCTCGCTCGCCGAAGTCCACCAGTCTTCACGAACAGAACATTGCAAAGCAACCGCGATACGTCCGCAAAAAACCGCATGCAAAGCAAGCTCACGTCCATCATCTTTATCCGCGTCATACAAAGCCGGTCCATCCTCGTCCAATTCTCTCCAGCTCCCGGCTGTCTCCGCCATGGGCATACGATTCAAAAAATGTCTTGCCACATATGCATCCGGCGCGATGATGACGAGCAAGCCCGAGGGTTCGGCGCGGAAATCCGCCAGCGAACTCATCCAATCACTCGGATGATCGCGACGCGCTCCGCGCTGACGAATCAAGTGCAGTGACGGTCCGATTCCTGCCGGCAAAACCTCGACATGCCAGCCAGAACGATTTGCCATTTTGCGCATGCGCAAAACCAAGGCCGGAAGCGCCGCCGTTGGAATGCGCCGCTCGCCGCCCGTGTCAAAAATAACATCCGCTTCTTTCCCCGTTGGAATAATTCTCACCTGACTTGTCCCGCTCTTTTCCGCATCGCGCAAAATCAGACGTGAAAGATTTCGCGCCTTCGGAATCGAGCCCGACTCGCCTTTCTCCAATGCATCACCTCCATATTCCGCATACTCCTTCACGCCAATCAAACCCGTTCCAACCAAAGCCTGCGCCGGATGCAAGCCATGTCCATGCAAAGCATGCGCGGCCGCAGCATCGCGGCGCGTCAGACGGCCCTTGGCCCGGGCCCGCTCGATCAGCCGCTTCATGATTAGGTATCGAGATCTCGCATGGCACAGCCGATGGTCACGGCAAATCGCGGACCAAGCTCGTCGAGAAGCGGTCGCAAATCCGGCGGATACACCACACGCGCCCATGGATTGCCGAGATACGAGTTCACATTCATTTGCTGGGTAATAAATTCCGGCAAACGCGGCAGCAACGCCGATCCACCCGTCAAAATAATTTTCTCGATCTTTTTTCCATTCGCTCCCGGAGCCGCACTGCCACCAGCCGCCTGCTGCTGATACAACGTAAACGAATACTTGATTTCATCCAGAATCGGCTTCACAAGCACGGACAAAATCGGCGACAAATCTCCCGTCGGCGCAAAAGCCTGCATGGATTTAATATCACGCTTCATGCTCTCTGCCTGATCCATTGGAATGCCGAGTGTCTTCGCAATCGTCTGCGTGATCGCATTTCCTCCGGCCGCAATGGAACGCGTAATAATGGGCATACCGCCATCAACGACCATGATATTCGTGCGCAGCGATCCGATATCAACGACCATAATCGTCGAACGATCTTTTCCGATAAGCGAACGAACTTCTGCGAAGGCTTCCGTCTCCAATGAAACCAACTCCAAATTTGCTTGTTTAAAAATCTCTACGTATTTTGAAACCAATGTCTTCGGAGCAGCCGTGATCAAAACACGCGTCGACGGCTTCCCGTTATCCGAACCCTTCTCGGTTTTATCGATCACCTTCGTATCCAACGAAACTTCTTCCAACGGAAGCGGAATCAATTTTTTCGCTTGCAACAAAACCGCTTCCTTCAATTCCTTGTCATTCGTTGTCGGCACGGAAAGGATGGAAGAAAAAACAGACGAGATCGGCAATGCCGCCACCGACTTCTTTGCCGTCGATTTGCTCTTGGCCACCATCTTCCGCAACAAGTCCGCCGCCGACGGAATATCATTCAATAATGATTTTTCCAAACTTTCCGAGGGCACATTGGCATACGCATACGTCACAAGACGAGCACGTCCTTTTTCATTCTTCAATTCGACCAGCTTCATGCCGGCAAAACCGATGTCGACGCCCAAATAACTCACCGAAGGCGGCGTTGAAGAAAATAAAGCCATAGTTACGTCGATTATAGCACACCCTGCCCCTCGTCCATGGCCTTATTCGACAAGGCGTCCGCATGTTCATTCTGCTCCCGTCTCACATGCTTGAATTTGACCGATCCGATCTGCAAAACCAAGGCCCGCATCTCCGCAAATAACGGCTTGATATTCACATGTTTGACCTTATACTCGCCATTCGCCTGCTTCACGACTAGTTCGCTATCCGCCAAAACCTCGACGGATGACGCCTTCAAATGCTTTGCCCTCTGCAACCCCAAAATAACTGCCTCATACTCCGCCTGATTATTCGTCTTCACGCCCAAGAATTTCGCATGCTCCTCCAACACCTTCCCCTTCTCATCCTCAATCACAACTCCAATTCCGGCAGGTCCAGGATTCCCACGCGCTCCTCCATCGGTTC
>CAZYKJ010000001.1:23555-36858 GCA_964648065.1 uncultured Gammaproteobacteria bacterium | reverse complement strand
CGATTTGTAGAGTTGTTTGGAAAGTTCCGGTTCCGTTTCCGACCGGATGCCGAGTACGACGGTCGTGATGCGTTCGCGTTCGAGAGCGGCGGCATAATCGGATAAGGGAATCCAGATGATATCGTTATGTCGATATGTTTCACCCGATGTAGCGATAGCTGCAATGAGTTTCATCCCAAGCGTACTCTCGCGGAGCAAGGCCTCGACTTTGCGCATTTCTTCCGCAGGACCGACATAGAGGACGCGTCCGCTGGAAAAATAGGTTTGCAAAATACGTCCGGCAAAAATTCTCCACGCGTACACGAGTAGCAGTGAGAGTGTAAAAAAGAGGAAGAGGATTGTGCGCGGCGTAATACCAAAGAACGGAATGAGATAGAAAAATCCAAATGCGATGGCGAGGTTGTCAATCATGCCTTCCAAAAAAGTACGGAACAATCGAAATGGTTCGCGAATCAGGATGAGGTTGTAAAGGCCGGCAATGTAAAAACAGAGGACCCACAAAATGGCGACAACGGAGAAGGATGGGAGATTGACCAACCAGTTATCGATATCCAAACCCCCATAGCGGATGATCAATGCCAAGAACAGCGCCAGTTCAAACATGAACAGGTCACCTATGACGAGAATGAGGCTTTTGAGGCGTGGTCCGAGGCGTAACATAGCGGATTGGCGTGTGTCTGGTGGCTACTGTAGACTGGGCTTGATGAAACGTCTAGCAATGCTATTCGGACTGTTTTTTATCGTCTTTCCCGCGCATGCGGCAGAGCGAATTGTTCCGAATGATACGTTGTATCCGAAGCAATGGTCTTTGCATCAAATTAATGCCGAGGAAGCTTGGGCGGTGACGCAGGGCAGTCCAAAGGTTACCGTTGCCGTGATTGATGCGGGAGTTGATATCACGCATCCGGATCTGGTTCCAAATATCTGGACCAATCCATATGAGATTCCCGGCGATGGCATTGATAATGATCAGGACGGTTATGTCGATGATATTCATGGTTGGAATTTTGTGACGAATGCGTCTTCGGTGCAGCCGGTTGTTGCGGTGAAGCAGCAGGACGATGCGTGGAGTCATGGAACGATCGTATCTTCGATTTTGGGAGCGCGCGGAAATGATGGGTTTGGCATGGCAGGAGTCGCCTGGAATGTGAAGATTATGCCGCTTGTCGTATTGGATGGAGATGGATACGGGAATGTGCCGAATATTATCCAGGCGGTACGATTTGCGATTGCCCATGGAGCCAAGGTGATTAATTTGAGTTTGACGGGGTATGAACAAGATAATTCGCTGGATGCGATCATGGATGAGGCAGCGGAAGCAGATATTGTTGTTGTTGCGGCAGCGGGAAATGATGAAGATAAAAACGGTGAAGACCTTGCCTTGCTCCCTGTGTATCCCGCGTGTAGCGGATCGACGAGCGCAACGGTTATCGCGGTGACGGGAACGGATGTGTTAGATCAGCGTGCACCGTTTGCGGACTTTGGATCGAGCTGTACGGATATTGCGGCGCCTGGTCATGAATTGATTGCGGCGCATCCGCTCAAGAACGCTCCGGATTGGCCGGTGACATCGACGAATATGTTTGTGAGCGGAGTTACGGGAACAAGCGCAGCGTCGCCGTTGGTTGCTGGAACAGCGGCATTGATCCGTTCCGTGCGTCCGGACTGGAGCGCGGTTCAAGTTCGACAGCGGATTTTGGAAACGTCAGATTCGGTTGAGACAGGTGTCGTCGGGGGTGCGAGCGGGAGATTGGGCTATGGAAGATTAAACGTCGGACACGCTTTAGCCGGACTTGGGACGGTGAAGCCGGCGCTGTCGTCCAAGGGTGTTTTGATTCCGAAGATTCCCGTGTGGATGAACGAGTTTGCGACTCTTTTTAAGAAACTATGATTGATCGAGTGAAGCGATTTACTCAAGAGCAGGGGAAAAGCCTGTTGAAGTTTTTGATCGTCGGCGGTTTATCATTTTTGATTTTTGCCGCCGCCTATTTTGTCTTTACGCGCTTTCTTTTTCCGGATGCGAATAAAACCTTGATGAATGCATTATCGATCTGTCTTTCCGGGTTTTTTAATTACTTTGCGCATCGAGGATGGACATATCGTGCTGGGAATGGCCGTCATGGCGAACAGTTTTGGCGTTATCTAGCCGTCGTGATTAGCGCCGCGTTACTGCAATCATTCCTGTTTTGGCTGACGGTGGAGCAATTTGGCTTGTATGACGGCTTTGTGTTGATTCCGATCGCCGGTGTTTGCGCGCTTTATACCTATTTTGCCCATGGGTTGTTTTCCTTTCGCGCAGCCAAAGTTTGAGCGAATTGTGTTATAATCTGCCCATGGCTCATACGCGTTCTGTTATTGATAAAAAAAATATTCTGGTGACAGGCGGTGCCGGTTTTATCGGTTCGCATTTGTGTGATGCATTGGTGAAGGAGCATCACGTGATCTGCATGGATAATTTTTCCACCAGCACGGTTGCCAATATCGAGCATCTTTTACAGAATCCGAATTTTGAATTTATCAATCACGACATCACCCAGCCTTTTGATTTGAATTCGTATTCGGAATTGGAGCGGTTCAAGGTCAAGTTCCAGGGTATTCAGGAAATTTATCATCTGGCTTGCCCGATTTCGAAACGACATTTTGAAGATTTCAAGATTGCGACGATTTTGACCAACTCGATCGGTATCAAGAATGTGTTGGATGTCGGCGTAGCAAATCATGCGAAGATTTTGTATGCATCTTCATCGGTTTTGTATGGGCCACGACGTCATGACAAAACGCATGTTTCGGAAACGGATCCTTGCGTGCTTGATCATCTGACCGAGCGCGGCGCTTATGACGAGGGCAAGCGATTTAGCGAGGCTATTCTTTCTACGTACGCGGATGTATACGGGTTGGATGTGAAGATTACGCGTCTGTTCCGTACCTATGGACCGCGCATGAAATTGTTCGACGGAAATTTGCTGCCGGATATGATTAATAATGCGCTTGATGGAAAGGATATCGAGCTTTCGGCTCCGGAGGATGCGCGTATCAGCTTGTCGTATGTATCGGATGTCATTGATGGCATGGTGCGTCACATGAATACGCCTGTCGACGTGACCTTGGTAAATTTAGGTTCGGATCAGGAGCATTATCTTTCATCGATTGCTTCGATGGTTACGAAACTTACGGATTCGTCGTCGCGTATTCGATTTGAACCGAGCGCCGCAGGATGGAATGAAGCGGGATTGCCGGATATCTCCAAAGCGCGCCAAGTGCTCGGATGGATTCCGTTGGTTCGACTTGAGGATGGACTTCGGAATATGATTGATTATGCTCGCTCGCATCGCGGACAAGCCCAAGCCTTTTAAACGTTAACAACCTCTGTATGGCTGACAAAGTCATGTTCGATAAGAAGAATGTTCTCGTGACTGGCGGGGCAGGCTTTATCGGTTCGCATTTATGCGAGGAATTGCTCAAAACCTCGCGCGTGGTCTGTCTTGACAACTTCATTACGAGTCAGGAATCGAATATCGACCATCTGCTGAAGAATCCGGATTTTGAGTTTATTCGTCATGACATCAATACACCTTTTGATCCGGAAGCATTCCCGGAATTAGCGCGTTTCAAAATCAAATTCCAAGGCATTCAGGAAATTTATCATCTCGCTTGTCCGACGAGTCCGAAAAAGTTTGAGCAGTACATCATGCAGACGTTGTATGCGAATTCGCTCGGCATGAAGAATGCGTTGGATTTGGCCGTGCGCTACTCTGCCAAGTTCTTGCAAGCGTCAACCTCGACGGTTTACGGTCCGCGTCCGGCAGATGGACATATGTTTAAGGAAGAAGAATACGGAGCTGTTGACGTTCTTTCACCGCGTGCTTGTTACGACGAGGGAAAACGTTTTGCGGAGACGTGCTGCGTAACGTATCAGTTGGCACATAAGATCGATGTTCGCATCGCACGCATTTTCCGCACCTATGGTCCGCGCATGCCGTTGTTTGACGGTCAGATGGTTCCGGACTTCATAACGAATGCGCTCGATGGAAAAGAGATCGAAATTTTCGGCGATGAAAGTTTCCGCACATCACTTGTCTATGTCACGGATGTTGTGGACGGCATGATCAAGATTATGGGTGCGGGCGAAAATCCCGGTCCGGTGAATTTGGGGAGTGATATCGATGTGCCGATTGTCGATGTTGCTCATCGCATCATGGAGATGACGGGCTCGGCCTCGCAAATCACGTTCAAGGACCCGTTGATGTTTATGACGCAGCTTGGTTTGCCGGATCTTTCCAAATCCAAGGAGAAGCTGGGATGGATACCACTTGTGACGCTGGATGACGGTTTGAAGCGGACGATTGATTACACCATCGCAAACAAGTCTCTCTTGAGTTTTAAGACGTTTTAAGGCTAAGGTACGGCTATGAAGGTTGTAGCCGTTATGCCTGCGTTTAGGGAAAAAACCCGCATTGTTGCGGCTATTTCTGGTATTCGGCCGATGGTGGATCAGATTGTGGTGGTTGATGATGGGTCGGAGGACGGAACGTATGAAGAGGCTATGAAGTCCGATGCACAGGTCTTGAAGCACTCGATTAATCGCGGACAAGGCGCGGCATTGAAGACAGGGACAATGGCAGCATTGAAATTGGGCGCGGATATCGTTGTTCATATTGATGCGGATGGTCAGCAGGACCCGTCAGCGATTGCGAAATTGATTGCGCCGATTCAGGAGGGGAAGTGGGATGTGGTTTTTGGTTCGCGATTCCTCGGTGTTGATCCGGAGGGGATGCCATTTGTCCGACGCGTCGTGTTACTGCTTGGAAAAATGTTTTCGCATTTCGTTCTTGGTATTCCGCGTTTGATGACGGATCCGCAAAGCGGATTGCGTGCGATGACGGCACATGCGGCTCGTCAAATTGATTTCAAACAAGATCGCATGGCGCATTGTTCGGAAATTCTTCGGTTGGTCACGCGTTCGGATTTGCGCTGGATGGAAGTGCCGGTCCGTGTTTCGTATACAAAGGAAACGCTTGCGAAGGGAAATCAAACAAGTGATGCGTTCAAGATTGTGTGGCATCTTTTGCTTGGTATGTTTCAATAAACTTCTATGTTATTCCAGATCGTTTTGAGCATCGCCTTTCTCGCCAGCCTCTGGCTTGTTTCGCGACGCCGCCGACAGGGTGCCGTGAGCGGTTTTGTTGCATTTATGTGGGCGATAGGCGCTTTTGCGGGATTGATTGTCACTTGGTATCCGCAGACGGCCAGCTACGTCGCGAATGTTTTTGGTGTCGGACGTGGTGCAGACTTGGTTGTCTATCTCGCCGTCGTACTGTTGTTCGGTCTCGTGTTTCAGCTCTATGTCTCGCATGTGCGTCTTGAGCGCGAGCTAACCAAGATTGTGCGTGATGAGGCATTGAAGGACGTATGAAAATAATTCACCTCGCTTGCGTAGCGCCGCCGGAAATCGGCGGTATTGGCGTTGCTGCGATGCGCGAGGTTTCGGGTTTACGCGCGGTCGGAGAAGATGCGACCTTGATTGCGCCGGAAGTTGCGAATCACAACTCGACCAATGTGAATCACGATCGATCGTTTTTGCATCGCGTGAAACCGTTGTTTCGTTTTGGGAATGCTTCGATGCTCACAGGTTTACGTGATCAGCTAAAGCGTGCTGACGTGATTCATCTTCATTATCCGTTTTATGGAACGGCAGAACCGATCTTGATGTCTGCGAGGAATTTGCCGCCGATTGTCGTCACATTTCATATGGATGCGACGGCAAAAGGTTGGACGGGTTGGATGATGAATTTGCATCGCTGGTTGATTCAGCCATGGATTTTACCTTCAACCAAGCGCGTGCTCGTTTCCAGTTTTGATTATGCTCGTCAATCGAGTTTACGGAATTTTTTCCGTAAGCATCCGGAGCGCGTGGAAGAATTGCCGCTCGGAGTCGATACGCATCTGTACTCGCCGGGTCCATCACGCCGCGAGCGCTTTTTGGTACCGGAAGATGCGCCGTGCGTTTTGTTTGTCGGCGGTTTGGATGCGGCTCATGCGTTTAAGGGCGTTGAGTTGTTACTTGAAGCGATGACGAAGCTCGATGCGAAGACGCATCTTTTGATCGTTGGAGACGGGGATCGCCGTGTTTTCTTTGAGGATTTGGCGCGCACGAAAGGGATTGCGGAGCGCGTGCATTTTCTTGGCCGCATCGATGATGCTTCGGTTGTCGACGCGTATCGAACGGCGGATGTGTTAGCTTTTCCTTCGACTTCGGCTGCGGAAGCGTTCGGACTAGTCGCATTGGAAGCGCAGGCTTGTGGAAAACCGGTTGTCGCTTCGGATTTGCCGGGCGTTCGAACCGTGGTAAAGCGTGATGAAACGGGAAAGCTTGTTCCGGTTGGTGATATGCTCGCTTTGTCCTCGGCTTTGCGTGATATTCTGAGCGATGCGGAACTGAGGGAGCGTCTCGGAAGGCAAGCGCGTGTTCATGCGGAAGCGTATGCTTGGGATCGTCACATCGATCGTCTGCGAGAGATCTACAAAAATGTATGCGCATCGCGATCTTAACGAACTCGCTCAAACAAACGGGAGGAGCGGGTCGCATCGCGGCTTTGCAGAAAGCGATGCTTGAAACGTATGGACATACGGTTGAGGCTTGGGAATGCGCGCCGAAGTGGATTGCGCTTCCGGGATTTTTGCGTGCGTTCTTTCATCTCGTCGATTTGCTTCCAAATCCTTCGATGGTGAATGGCGTTCTTGGATGGAAACCAGATGTGTTGATCACGCATAATCTTACAGGATGCGGATGGGGATCGGGTAAGGCGGTGCAATCGCATAACGGCATTCGCTGGATTCATGTACTGCATGATGTGCAGATGTTTGAACCGTCGGGGAGATTGGTTGATGAGAACAATATTTCATTATGGCAGAGGTTTTGGTCCGCGCTTCGTGCTCTGAGTTTTGGAAAGCCGGATTTGGTTGTGTCGCCGACGACATGGCTTGTCGAGCAGCATCAACGACGCGGATTGCTTCTGGATTGTCAGACACAGGTATTGCCGAATCCGGCACCGTCGCCGGAATTTGCTGCGCGCATGCCGCAAGATCCTTTGCAGATGATGATTGTGGGAACGTCAAAAGAAAAAGGTTTTGATTTTGCTTGCCATCTTTTGGATAAACTTTCTTTTTCTGCACGATTGCACGCCGTGAATCCGGGAATTTCTCCGAATGCATTGGTGACGGTGCATGGACATCTTACAGCTGAAGGCGTGCGTGATTTGATGTTGGCTTGCGATGTCTTGCTTGTGCCGTCCCAGATCGCGGAGAATCAACCGACCGTTATTCTTGAGGCTGCGGCTGTTGGATTACCGGTGATTGCTTCGGATTTGGGTGGCATACGCGAGACCTTGGATGGAGCGGGAATTTTATGCGATGCGCACGATGTCGATGTTTGGGCGCAGGCTTTGGAAACATTTCGCGATTCTGGAGCGTATGCGGATTTGGCAGCGCGTATGTTCGAGTTGGCGCGCAAACATGATGCGGAGAGTTATGCCGAGCAATTGGATCAATTGATCTCGAAACGGTAAACGCGAACCTGACCATCGTTGAAGTCGTGCATCGTATCGGACATGGAGGAGAGATGCTCGGCGACACGTGCGGCATCCCACCAATAATCATTCAAGACAACGTAGACGAGTTTTGATTGTCCGAGTTTGGCGGCGTTGCGCATGGGATCGAGATTGGTGTCAGGCGACATCGCGTCAAGAAAGTCTTGATAGAGCGGACCGCCGGTTGGAATCGGGTAGTAGAAGGTATCGCCGACGTAGCGTTTGAAGCCGAATTCTTGGATGGCTCCGGCCGAGACGCTTTGATTTGCAAGAACGGTGTACGGGGAGCCGGAAGAGTCTTTGTCGATCCAGCGAACGGCTTCGATGTCCGTGTGGCCGACGCTCCAGCCGTGGCTGTTGTTGGCGGCGTCTTGGCGGGGGAGGGCGTTGTAAGCGTTTGCGGAAACGGCGGCGCCGAACATAACGATGGAGAAGATGGAGGCGAGCACAGGCAGGCGCAAGGTGCGCGCGAGGCTGGCGCCAAGAGCGGCGGCTGCTGGGACAAGGAGAATCAAGCGACCGATCAAGAAGAGACGGTCGGCGTAATTACCGCGTTCATAGTCGATCAAGAAGGCAAAGTCTCCGGCGGTTTTGAGGATGAGTCCGGCGAGACAAATCAGAGCGCCGCTCGCGAGAAGGATTAGCCACTCACGACGATGGGTTCGATTCTTGTAAGCAAGCGCCGCGGCGAGAATAAAGGCGAGAGGAAGTTGGAGGAATTCGAGAAGCGCGGCGCCATCGGCCCAGAGCGCGACGCGATTGGAAGGCGGTTGAAGATGGGACCAGATGCTGTCGAAGACGGATTTGTCCACGAGTTTGGAGAGGTCGAGCGTGAAACCGGAAGCGGAAATATGTCCGAGCAGGATGAAGGCGGCAGGAACGGAGAGTCCGGCAAGAATGACAGCGAGAATCGCGAGAATCTTTTTTTCTTTTAACACGATTGCCAACGTGACAAAGAAAAGAGGGAGACCCGCGAGCGGATGGATGGCGAGCGACCAAATTCCGAGCGTGAGTGCGGCGACGGGATGTAATTCGCCAAGGGCTGCGCAAAGAGCGGCGAAACCAGTGAGATAGGCGAGCGCTTGAGGCGTTGATGCGACAAAGGGAGCAAGTGGCAACAGGAGTAGTACGGCGGCGACGGCCCAGCCGCGTCGCGAGCGATCGCGTAAAGCCCAACCGATGCCGAGCGGAATCAGGAGCGAGAATATCGGCATGATCCAGCGATCGAGATCGGTGAGAGCGATATTGGTCAATCGCGAGAACCATGTTTCAAAGACATACCAGCCGATGTAATACGGAGGTTTTGGATTCAACGTGCCTGTCGTGTCCAGTACTTCCATGCTCGCGCGATGCAGGAAGCCGTCGAAGCCGAAACCATTGGAGTAGACGAGCGGTGCAATTGCAAGCGTGACCGCGATACCGACGGCAGCGATCAAAACGGGGACGATCGTGGTGCGGCTTTTCCATGCGGCTAAAAGGGCGGACACGGCGATCATGCCGAAGCAGGCGATGGTCGGAGCGGGGAGCAGCGGCCAAGGCGTACGGATGGCAGCGACGGTCGAGGCGAGGGAAGCGGCACGGAGAATGTAAGCGGCAGCGGCGAGAGCAGGGATAATGCAGACGGCAATCCATTTCCAATCCGGATGCTCCGGAGCCTCTTGTTCTTTGACATGCGTCGTGAGGATGAGCGGAGCTAATGTGAGAATTGCCAGGACAAGACTACCGATATCCGAGGCTGTACCAAGCGGTAGGCCGAGATAGTAGAAAGCCGTTTGCCAAATGGATTGTAAGGCGAGTAGAGAGAGCAAGCCAATAAAAAATCGGCCAAGGCCGGAGCGTCCGCGGCCGAGACGCTCGCCGTACATCCAGCCGAAATAGGCGAAGGAAAAGACAATGGCGACACGTAAGACGGTTACACCCATATATAGCTCAGCTGATCGTAGCAAAACCAGCTAGGTATGGCTATTTTTACCTGTTTTCCGTATGATCTATAGCGCATGCTGATGACCAATGACAATGTCCGGCTCTATCCGCATGACCGGATTTTTGCCTGGACTTTGGTACCGATAACGCCGCGTTTTGTCCGTCCGAATCATTTGACGGTCTTGCGGGTGATTTTGACGCCTTTTGTCCTGTGGGCCACTTGGAATGAGATTTGGCCTTGGGCTTTGGGTTTGTTTTTGTTCGCTGCTCTTACTGATGCGTGGGATGGTTCGCTTGCCCGTTTGCGTAAGCAGATTACCGAATGGGGGACGGTCGCGGATCCTGTGGCGGATAAGTTTTTGATCGTATCCGTCGTAATTATTTTTGTGGCTCGAGAAATCAATATTGTCTTCGCGATTACCATCGTGATTATCGAAGCGATGTTAATAGGTGTTGCGATCTGGAATCACACCAAGGGCCGTTTGTATTCGGCGAATTCGTACGGCAAGGTCAAAATGTTTTTGCAGGTTGTCGGCGTTTCGCTTTTGCTTTTCGCAAAGCTCTTCGGTGTCGAGATGGCGGTTCCGTTTGCGATGGGGACATTCTCGCTCGCGATTATTCTTGGTGTGGTTTCGTTGATTTCATACGCACCGTAATATGCTGCATCAACTCAAAAAACTGATTCCGGCTCCGTTTTTGCAGGCCTACCATTTGACGCTCGCGCATGCGGCGGATATTTGGTATGGACATCCGTCGCGCAAGCTCGTCATCATCGGCGTGACAGGTACGAATGGAAAAACAACCACGGCGTATTATTTGGCACGCGCTTTGGAAGCTTCGGGTGCATCCGCCGGCTGTACAACGACGGCGATCATGAAGATCGGAAACAAGGAATGGATTAACAAAACCAAGATGACCATGCCGGGGAGATTTTTTTTGCAGCGCATGTTGTCGGAGATGGTGAAGGCAGGATGTGAATACGCCGTGATTGAGACGTCATCGCAAGGATTGATACAGCATCGTCATGTCGGCATCGCGTATGACATCGGCGTATTTACGAATTTGACGCCGGAACATATCGAGGCGCATGGAGGATTTGAGAATTACAAAAAGGCCAAGCGTTTGCTGTTTGAACATCTTGCGAAATTGCCGGAAAAGATTTTGAAGGGAAAAACCGTTCCGCGTGCCTCGGTGATTAATGCCGATAGTCCGCATGGGAATTATTATGCGGAAGGAATCGAGGAAAAACGCTGGTATGGGATCGAGAATCATCGCGGATTGTACACAGATGATATTGAGTTGCCACCCGATGGCGCGCGCATGACGGTGAAAGATGCTCATGATGCGTCGCTTGCTCTTCCGATGCGATTGAACCAGCCTGGCGAGTACAATATTTTGAATGCGCTGGCAGCACTGGCGGTTTGTCAGACGCTGGGAGTTGATTTGGGAAAGGCCGTCAAGAAATTGGAGGAGGTGACGCGCGTCCCGGGACGATTTGAACGTATTGAAGCGGGACAATCGTTCACGGCGATCGTTGATTATGCTCCGGAGCCGGAGTCGTTCCGACAACTGTACCGTGCATTGTCGAGTTTGCCTCGTGAGCGGACGATTCATGTGCTGGGATCGTGCGGCGGCGGCCGTGATGTGGCGCGTCGGCCGATTTTGGGAGAGCTGGCTGCGGCGAATGCGGATATCGTTATTGTGACGAATGAAGACCCGTACGATGATAATCCTCGCGAGATTATCGAGCAGGTTGCGGAGGGGGCGCGAAAAGCTGGTAAGATAGAGGGGCAGAATTTGTTTCTCGTCGATGATCGTGCCGATGCTATTCGGAAGGCGATGGGGATGGCAAAAGGAAACGATTTGGTGGTCATGACCGGGAAGGGTTGCGAGCCGTGGATTTGTACGGCTAATGGCAGCAAAATTCCGTGGGATGAGGCAGAGACGGCGAAGCAAGCGATCAAAGAGTCATTAAACAATACCTAACATATTCCGCATTCGTGATGTTGTGCAACTGCAAGATGGCGAGCAGGTTCTCCTGCTCGTGCGACCGCATCTCCGTAGCATGTTTTGGCATTTGGCGGCTGCGGCGATTTTGATCGCGCTTCCGTTTTTCTTTTTATTTCCGCTCATGCGCGCCGGGACATTCGGAATCCTTCTGCTTTGTCTTTTGTTGGCCGCGGGCGTGGCGTTTGCGCTTCGTGTTTTCTTGATCTGGGATTCGCATGTTTTGATTCTCACGAATCGCCGTCTCGTGCATGTTGAACAAACCGGCGTTTGGCGACGACGCATTTATGAGATTCCGTTAACCGGAATCGAGCAGTCGTTCGTGGAGCGTCGCGGTCCTATCGATACGATGTTCCGCACTGGTGTTTTGCATGTGCGCGGCAATGGGCATGCATCGATTGCGTTTTTGTCGGTACCACGTCCGGAAGGCGTTTTGGAGCAGATCCAAGTTGCTCGGGCGGCCTCGCCTTCGGCCGGATTCCAACTCAAGAGCCTGTAGGGTATTATCAAGGGCATGGCGAGAACACCTAGCCGTCTTGGTTTTGCCCGCTGGCCGCTGATCGTTGCGGCTTCGGGGGCTTTGTTCCTCGTGGTCGGTATATCAACGGTGCGAGAAACCTATCGTGAGTGGAAAGTCGATCAGGAAATCAGCCAAATGCAGACGCAGATCGAGACGTATGAGGGGCGCAAGCTCTCTTTGGTCGAGCTGCTCGCCCGTCTTGATTCCCAAGATGCGCTCGATAAGGAGGCGAGGACGCGGCTTGGGTTGAAGAAGCCGGGAGAGCGGGTGATCATTTTGCAGGGGACGGATAGCTCGGCGAGTTGGCAGGAAGAGCCGTCGGCGCTGGCCGTGAATCAAGAAGGACCGGATACGCGTAGCAATCCACAGCGTTGGCTCGATTATTTTTTTCCACATCCATGAACAAGCGCCAGATTGTCATCATTGTCTGCGGAGTCGCGGCACTGTTTGTTGCCATGTCCGCATGGATTTATTCAAGCGTTTACTTGTTGCGATCGGAATCGATGGTGACGCGTTCGATGTCGTCGGCTTTGCATTTGCCGGCGGCAGATGTCTCCGGCCTGACGGTTTCGTATACTACGTATTTGGCGCATGTGGATGCCCAGCGTGCGTTTTTGCATGGACCAATGACGCAGGATAGCGGCGTACAGCGCGACATCACGGATAATGAGCGCAAGGAGGCGTATGAGCGAGCTATCCGCATTGCCGCCGTCGAGGGGATGGCAAAGGAGGTAAAGGTCGAGTTGACGCCTCTTGATATCGATCGCGCTTTTGATTCGTTGATTGATCGTGCCGGTACATCGACGACGCCGGATGAGGTTCATGCGTTTTTGCAGGCGCAATTTGGATGGGATGAGGCATCGTATAAGCAGTATTTGCTGCGTCCGGCTTATTTGGAGGAGATTTTACGCAGTAAGCAGGGCGATGGTTTTGACCAGGCTTTGCAGGCTCGAATTGACGGTGCCAAGCGTTATCTTCGGTTCTGATCTTGCCAATCAAGATGGCCCTTGTTATTATCGCGTCCGCATTCGAGCGGAGTTGTTAAAGCCATTCGCGGGTATCGTATAGTGGCTATTATGAGTGCTTCCCAAGCATTAGAGACGGGTTCGATTCCCGTTACCCGCTCCATGCCGATGTAGCTCAGCTGGTAGAGCAATGCTTTCGTAAAGCAGAGGTCGCCGGTTCAAATCCGGCCATCGGCTCCACGTAAAAACCACACATTTGTGTGGTTTTTAGTTTGATGTGGTTCACGTGGCGCGGCCATTTA
>CAZYKJ010000001.1:22761-23545 GCA_964648065.1 uncultured Gammaproteobacteria bacterium | reverse complement strand
TTCATTTCCGGGTGGCTGACACGCGCCAAAACGCCCTTCATGCGGCCAAAATCGTGCTCGTCGTCGCTGAACGTCTCGATCTCGTGTTCCTGCGTTTTGATCCACGAGCCCCCTTCGTCTCACGGCGACAGATTCGGCCATGCCGACGCAGAGGAAAACAACGAGCATGTAGGAAGCGGCGGCGGAGAGGAAGGGCATCGGAATACCGGTGATGGGCATGAGGCCGAGATTCATGCCGGCATTTACGGTTACGTGTATGAGAAAAATGGCGCCGATACCGACGAGCATGAGAGCGGCGAAATCATCTTCGCTTTCGTAGCCGAGACGGATTAATCGAATGAGGAAGAGGCCGAAGAGGAAGAAAACAAAGGTGACACCGGCGAGGCCGAGTTCTTCACCGACAACGGCAAAAATGAAGTCGGTGGCTGCCGCGGGGAGAAAACGCAGACGGGCCTGGGAGCCTTCGCCCAGACCTTTACCGAACCAGCCTCCGGAACCAATGGCGATGCGGGCTTGGATGGCGTTATAGCCGGAGCCGCGCGGATCGCGATCGGGATTGAGGAATGACTCGATACGATCGCGCTGATAGGGTTTTAGGGCAAAGGTCCACGTAACGGTTGCGACGCTGATTAAAACCAAGGGAATAATGATCCAGGCGTAACGTGGGAGACCGGCAAATGCGGCAATGACACCCCAGATCAAAAAGAGCACCATGGCGGAACCAAAGTCGGGCTGGAGGAGGACGAGGACGGTGTAAACGCTTGTCGCCATGAAGCTGATACCG
>CAZYKJ010000001.1:22404-22751 GCA_964648065.1 uncultured Gammaproteobacteria bacterium | reverse complement strand
AGAAGGCGGCGAGATAGATGGAGAGCAGGACTTTGGAGAGTTCCACCGGTTGAAAGGAAAGCGAGCCGAGGCGGAACCAGCCTTGCGTGGCATTGATGCGGACACCGAAGAACAAAACGGCCAATAGAATCGCGGCACCAAAGAGATAGGCGAAGAAACCGTAAGAACGTAAATGCCGATAATCGAGAAAGATCATCGCGGTGATCAACAAGAGACCGATGCCAAAGGTGACGAGTTGTTTGTGGAAAAGGAATAAATCAGCGGGATCTTGGGAGACGCCGATACCGTAAATGGCAACAAGACCTACGGCTGCCAACGTGAGAGCGGCAGCCAAAAGTGTCCAGTCA
>CAZYKJ010000001.1:20344-22394 GCA_964648065.1 uncultured Gammaproteobacteria bacterium | reverse complement strand
TTTGTCATTAGAAGCGCTCGCTTGTCAGATACACTTTCGGATCAAGGATGTTTACGTCGGTTTCGATTTCGGTTTTGGTGATGCCGCTCAAGTTATCAAACCAGTTGATGGAGATAGGTGTGGTTGAGCCGGGGCGAATGTCGCTTTGGCCGATGGTTGTGACGCCGGCTACGGCAGAGCCGCGATACAAGATCACGGTAATGTCGGCATTCCAATAGCCGTAAGCACTTGGATTGCGGAAGTCGAAGGTGGTTTGTCCGACAATCTGATCTCCGACTTTCAAGTCGCGCTTGTAGGCAACATTGTCGTAGGCGAACTGTAGGCGATTGGCGGAAAACGAGGTGTAGTCACGGTCAACGGCGGATGGATCGACGCGATGCCAGCGCAGATTATCTACGACGAGCTGTCCGGAGCGCGAAGCCGCCTTGATATCGGCACCAATCTCGGTGATATAGCGCTGGCTATGCGGAAGGATGAAGCTTTGATGTGTCGGGGTTTTTTCATCGCCGACCGTGAAGTGATAGTCGAACTCGGCCCACCAGGTCGTGTTTGGATTGGAGAGCTGGACGAGAAAATCTTTACGATTGCCCGTGATATCGAAGACGGATACGTCGCTTGGTTGAATCGGCTGGGGGACATTGGCTTGTAAGCCGCTAGCGGCGAGCTGGTTTAAGGCGATGATTCTCGGGATGCGGGATTCGCGAGGATAGGAGATGGCGTATGCATCAAGCAGCGATGATAAAACAAAGGCCCACAGGATGACATTGAGGATAATCAGGAACCAGCGGAGGCCAGAATAGAACTGCGCGCGATGGCGAACCCACCAAGTAGCGAGCTGGAGTTCGTTCTCGGTCATTCCGGAACCGATGATGTGATCTTCGGGCATACGGATAGTGTAACATGTCTTGACTTATCCGCTTGATACAGCCTTGTTTTCGTGGTAATCTCTTGTGGACTTTTATGGCTAAAAAAGAACCGAAAAATAAGATTGAAGGCTCATATGGAGCCGAGCAAATCTCCGTTTTGGAAGGTTTGGAACCGGTGCGTAAGCGTCCCGGAATGTATATCGGATCAACCGGTCCGGATGGTCTGTTTCACTTGCTTCGTGAAATTGCCGACAACTCGTTTGACGAGGCCATGGCCGGACATGCGGATGAAATTATCGTCACGCTGTTGCCGGATGATTACGTTTCCGTCTTCGATAATGGTCGCGGTATTCCGGTTGATAAGCATCCCAAGACAAAGGTCTCTGCTTTGGAAACGGTTCTGACCGTGCTTCATGCCGGAGGTAAATTTGGAGGAGAGGATTCTGGTTATAAAATTTCCGGTGGTTTGCACGGGGTCGGAGCTTCGGTTGTGAATGCCCTTTCGGAGCATCTCTTGGTTACGGTTGAGCGTGATGGCGGAATGTTTAAGCAGGAGTATTCCCGTGGAAAGCCAAAGGGCGAAGTAAAAAAAGTCGGAACGAGCAAGCGCCACGGTACGACGATTGTTTTTAAACCGGACCGCACCATCTTTACGGAAGGTACGCGTTTCGATTACCAGCGCGTGGTCGATCACTATCGCCAGCAATGTTATTTGACGAAGGGAATCAAGCTCGTCGCTATCGATGAGCGCGAGAAGGATCAGCATGATGCTTACGCGTTCTATTTTGAGGGTGGTGTGGCTTCGTATGTCCGCCATTTGAACCACAAGAAACAGCCGAAGAACGAGAATATTTTCTTTGTCGAGAAGCAGATTGATAAGGCGGAGATCTCGATTGGTTTGCAGTACACGGATGACTACAGTGAAACGTTGTACGCGTTTACCAACAACATCATCAACCCGGAAGGCGGTACGCATGTGCAGGGTTTTCGCGCGGCGTTGACGCGTGTTTTGAATGGCTACGCACGAACCAAGGGATACTTGAAAGAAAAGGATGATAACTTGTCCGGTGAAGATGTACGCGAAGGTTTGACGGCGGTTATTTCCGTGCGTTATCCGGAGCCGCAATTTGAAGGACAGACCAAAGGAAAATTAGGAACGCCGGAAGTGCGCGGCGCAACAGAGT
>CAZYKJ010000001.1:19435-20334 GCA_964648065.1 uncultured Gammaproteobacteria bacterium | reverse complement strand
CTTGGAGGAACATCCGAAAGATGCCGAGGGCATTATCGGGAAGTGTGTGCTCGCGCAGCGTGCGCGAGCAGCTGCTCGTGCGGCGCGTGAAACGGTGTTGCGCAAGGGTGCTTTGGAAGGCATGACTTTGCCGGGCAAGCTTGCAGACTGTTCCAATCGTGATCCGCAATTGTGTGAGCTCTTCATTGTCGAGGGAGACTCGGCCGGTGGATCCGCCAAGATGGGACGCAATCGCGACATTCAAGCGATTCTGCCTTTGCGCGGAAAGATTTTGAATGTGGAACGCGCACGTCTCGACAAGATGCTTTCCAGCGAGCAGATCAAGAATTTAGTGATTGCGCTTGGAACCAATGTCGGAGAAATGTTCGACATGACCAAGTTGCGCTATCACAAAGTCGTGATCATGACCGACGCCGATGTTGACGGAGCTCACATCCGTACGTTGCTGCTCACCTTGTTCTATCGCTATTTCCCGGAATTGATTTTGAAAGGGCATGTGTATATCGCGCAGCCGCCTTTGTTCCGAGTCGCGAAAGGTAAGACGGCGAAGTATGCGTTTAGCGAAGTTGAACGCGATGCGCTTGTCGATGAATTTGTGAAAGCAAAGGAGGAACGCGCCAAGGGAAAGGTAAAAGCCAAGGCTGTCGAGGAAGAAGAGGAGGTTGCTGTGGAAGGCGAGAGTGAAGACGGGGAGATCAAAACGGCGAATGGTGTTTCCATCCAGCGCTACAAAGGTTTGGGTGAAATGAATGCGGACCAGCTTTGGGAAACGACGATGGATCCTTCCACGCGCTTGATGAAGATTGTGCAGGTCGAGGATGCGGAGAAGGCGAATGAATGTTTTGATATTTTGATGGGTTCGGAAGTTGCGCCTCGCAAGAAGTTCATCCAGACAAATG
>CAZYKJ010000001.1:2308-19425 GCA_964648065.1 uncultured Gammaproteobacteria bacterium | reverse complement strand
GAAGCACGTAAAAAATCTCGACATCTAAATTGTTTTCGTGACGGGTCTTGTTACTCAATATTTTTTTGTTGTCCACACCGGATTTGTCGGAGTGTGCGAATCAAGCTATAAAGGATGTATGAGTCTTCGACAGTCACGATTAATTGTCGAGTGTCCCCATTGTCAGGCCACGTACACGGATTCAACCGTGACGCTGGTTCGTGAGGAGGGGGAGCGGCGACTGTTCCATTGCACGTGTCCATCGTGCAAGCGGTCGATGATTGCCCTGATACGGGATCATCAAGGATGGATTAGTACGATGGGCTTGGTAACCGATTTGGATGCCTCGGATGCCCTGCGATTGGCGGATCAGTCTCCGGTAGCGGCGGATGAGTGTATTCGTGCCTATCAATTTATCAGTCAACAAAGCCAAAATTTCTGCCGTCAGATCTTAGAATCGTCTACTTGACGGCTTCGTGTTTTTTGCGTAACCTCTAGGAACTTTTTTTCTATGATTTACGCATTATCCGCTAAGCCCCGCACCAGCATGGGCAAGCGCTCCAAGGACGAACTCAAGGACATGCGCGTCCCGGCTGTCATGTATGGCCCGGGTATTCAGCCGCAGTCTGTCTCGGTACCGCGCTCCGAGTTTTTGAAGGTGTACAAGGCCGCGGGTTTTTCCAGCCTTGTGGACATTACCGTTGAGAACCAAGCTCCGGTAAAGGCGGTTATCAAGGAAGTTCAGCTTCACCCGCTCTCGATGGAGCTCGCGCATATCGATTTCCACCAAGTCCGCATGGACAAGGAAATGGAAGCCAAGATTCCGTTGAAGTTCGTTGGCGAGTCTAATGCGGTAAAGGTGGATGCCGGTACGCTCATCAAGTCGATGGACGAAGTCGAAGTCCGTTGTTTGCCTGCCAACTTGCCGCATGAACTCTTGGTTGATCTGACCAAGCTTGCGACCTTCGAGGATGCGATCACGATTGCCGACATCAAGCTTCCGACCGGTGTCGAGATTATCGGTGATTCTACGCTCACGATCGCGACGGTTGCTCGTCCGATGACGGAAGACGAGCTCAAGCGCTTGGAAGAGAATCAGGTTGGAGACGTTTCAACGATCAAGACCGAAGCGGACGAGAAGAAGGCTGCCGACGAAGCCAAAAAGGCCGAGGAAGCCGCCGCCGAGGAAGCAGCCAAATAACATCCATGAATTGGACTCCCGAGGAAGTGCTCGGATATGCAAAACGGTTTCGCTGGCAGATTGCCATCGGAACCGTTTTGATTCTGCTTGTTTGTATCGGGATTTTGTTTTTGGTTTTTAATGGCAACACGCGCCACTCAACGGATGTGAAGCCGCCGGCTGTTGTCACGGATACGACAACGACCGAAGCTATGGCTCCGCGACGTTTGGATGGCGTCTTGGTTCCGGAATCTCAAACGTCCAAGATTCCATTTGCCGTGATGGTTGAGAATCATCCGGATGCGCGTCCGGTTTCCGGATTGTCGAGCGCATCGCTGGTGATCGAGGCTCCGGTGGAGGGCGGTATCACGCGCGACTTGGCATTTTTTGCAGCATCGTCCAGCGTATCCCAAGTCGGTCCGGTACGTAGTGCCCGTCCGTATTACATCGATTGGGCAAACGGTTGGGATGCGGTTTACTTCCATGTCGGCGGATCTCCGGATGCTTTGGATAAGATCAAAACCATGAAGGGGTTTATTGACGTGAACCAATTTTTCAACGGTGATTATTTCTGGCGCGATGAAACGCGTTTTGCACCGCATAATGTCTATACCAAGGACGAATTGATGAATGCGATCGTTGATAAAAAAGGTGCGGCCAGCTCGACGATGCCGATCGTGTGGCATTTCCGTGATGCGGCTAGCTCAACGGATCGCGGTGATGTGAATCAAATCAAGGTGACGTATGGAGGCTCATTCAATGTCACTTGGAATTTTGATAAAGAAAGCGGTTTGTATGTCCGATCCTTGGCAGGAGCTGTCGAGAGAGAGCGCGACGGATCGATGATTATGGCTGACAATGTCGTCGTGATTAAGACAACACAAAAAATTCTTGATAGTTATGGACGTTTGGAGTTGAAGACCGTGGGTAGCGGTGAAGCAATGGCGTATCGTGATGGAAAGAAATTTATTCTGCGCTGGCGCCGCTCAACGGGCGAGCCGATTCGCTTCGAGTCGACAGATGGTTCCGAGTTCTTGTTCAATCGCGGTAAGACGTGGATTCAAGTCACAACGGATGATTTAAGCTTTGGGGGTGTTACGCATTAATTTCGAGTATGCGTTCGCGTCCGCAGCGGTCGCGATGAATGCGGATGGTTGCGTCAGGGTAAACGCTTCGGGCAAATGCCTGGAGCGTTTTTGCTTGGGGCGGATCAAATTCGAGCAAAATGATTTTTGGATTCAGTTTTTTGGATTGTTTGATGAGTTGTTCGTTTAGTATCAGGCCCTGCTTGTCAGCAAAGAGTGCGGAATTCGGTTCGTATTTGGTGACGGATTTGGGCATGATTTTTTTGTCCGCCGCCGGCAAATAGGGAAGATTCGCAAGCAGGATGAGCCTCCCATCTTTTGGGAGTGCGTCGATCAATTTTTTGTGAAGAAGTTTTCCATGGAAGAATTTGATGCGCGCCTTGTTTTGCTTCGCGTTTTTGCGAGCGACTTCTATCGCTGATTTGGAAGCATCGGATGCGAAAACTTGCCCGTCGGTTTCGAGGGCGATCGTGATGGCGATGGCACCGGAGCCTGTGCCGATGTCGACGAATGTTGCGGCTGGTATTCTTTTTGAATGCGTGATAGCCAGTTCGACGAGATCCTCGGTTTCAGGGCGCGGGATCAGGACGCGTTTGTCGACGAAGAAGTTTCGGCTGAAGAAGGGGGCGGAGCCGAGGATGTAGGCAAGAGGCTCTTCGGCGAGACGGCGCTTGAGGAGTGCGTTGAGTTTGGAGAGCGCGCTCGCAGATGGTTTTGTCTGCGCATTCGCGACAATCCAAGCCGGTTCTTTACCGTAGGCTTTGGCTGCGAGAAAGCGCGCATCAAGACGGGCGATGTCATCGTCATTTATGACGGCGGCAAGGCGTTTTTCGGCATCATTGAGCCAGTCGGAGAGAGTCATGGAGGCAATCATACAACAAAACCCCCTTTCGGGGGCCGGTTGATGGTGGACGTTGCAGGATTCGAACCTGCGACCTTTCGAATGTGAATCGAACGCTCTAACCAACTGAGCTAAACGTCCAAAGTAGCCATATCCTAAAGAATCCTTTAGTATCTGGCAAGCATGGATGAACTCATTCAAAAGGCGGCAGGTTACGTCCAAAATATCATGGAACGCTCGCTCAAGCGCCAAGCTTCGGAGCGGGTGCTTGTGGTATTCGATCTCCAAAGCGGCTTGTCCAAGGTGGTTACGGAGGCCTATCGGATGGCGATTCCGGATGCGGAGTTTATGGATTTTGATCAATTCAAGCCGGAGGAAATTCTGGGAAAGATCAATGAGCTCAAGCCAGGGGATATTGTCGCACTGATTCAATCCACGAGTTTTCGTTTGAACGAGTTTCGTTTGCGTATCGAGCTATTCAATCGCAAACTGAAGACGGTCGAGCATTTGCATTTGGATCGAATGCCTGAAGAGCAGTGGGCGACTTGGATTGAATCTTTGTCATTTGATCCGGTGGTTGATGGTGCTTTTGCGAAAGAATTGAAAAAGGATATTGACGTTGCAAAGACTGTTGAAATTATTTGCGGCGAGCATCGTTTGATTTGGGAGGGTGGAATGGAGGAAGCAAAATTGAATATCGGAGACTATACCGGCATGGAAAATATTGGCGGAACATTCCCGATTGGCGAAGTGTTTAGCGAGGCCAAGGATTTGTCACGGGTGAATGGCGCGTTCAAGATTTATGCCTTTGCCGGAGATGATTTTCGTGTACGCTTCTTTGAACCGTTCACGGCGATCGTGAAGGATGGATTGATCGAGGCCGGGCCAGATGCGCCTGAAGAGTTTGTTGCTGTGCTCGACAAGATCCGTTCGAATGAGCGGGCGATTGTACGCGAATTCGGAATCGGTTTGAATGCGGCGATTACGCGCGAGCGGCCAGTGAATGATATTACGGCCTTTGAACGTATACATGGCTTACATCTGTCTTTGGGTGAAAAGCACGGTCAATACAAGAAGCCGGGATTTTCCCAACAGAAAACGCGTTTTCATGTGGACGTCTTCCCGTATTACGACGAGTTACGTATTGACGGAAAGGTCGTTTCGTTGTAGCGTCGCCCCATGGTTTGGGCACTTGTAATTGCGTTGTGCGTACAGCTTTTGGCCTATCTTATTTACAAGGTAGGTAATTCTGTCGTGGAAGATTATAATCATTTTTGGGTGATGTGCGGCATCTTTTTTATCGTGTTTACGGCAGCTGCTGTCGGGATGTCTTTCTTGATTCCGACTCCGGATCGCGGAAGTGTTTCTTCTATTGCGAGCGTACTGATTTCGAACGACTAAGTGTGATAAAATAGACTCATGCCTCTGCACCCGCGGAAAAAGGCTTGGGTTGTATCTGTCAATATGGGTTATGGACATGAACGCGCAGCGTTCGGTCTTGAGGATTTGGCATACGGCGGAATTATCACGGCGAATAATTATCCGGGAATTCCGGAGAGGGAAAAAAAGCAGTGGGATAGTACGCGCGTTGTATACGAACGTGTTTCGCGTATTCAACCGATACCGGTGATTGGTCCGGCGGTGTTTGGATTGATGGATTATTTCCAGAGTATTCCGGATTTTTATCCACGTCGCGATTTGAGCCGTCCAACATTCCAGCTGAATCAGATTTATTCTTTGATTCATAAAGGTCTTGGTAAACATTTGGTGGAGAAGTTGTCTAAACGGAAGCAACCCTTGATTTCAACTTTTTTTATTCCCGCATTTGCCGCGGAAGAGCATGGCTACCCGGATGATATTTATTTGGTGACATGTGATGCGGATATTTCTCGCGCTTGGGCTCCGATGGATCCAAAGAAATCACGTATCAAATATTTTGCGGCAAATGGACGTGTGCAAGAACGGTTAAAGTTATATGGTGTGCGACCGGAGAATATTTTTTTGACCGGTTTCCCTTTGCCAAAAACAAATGTGGGCGGACCGGAGGCAATTTCCGTTAAAGAGGATTTGGCGGCGCGTATTTGTAACTTGGATCCCAAGGGTATTTTTATTCAAAAATATGCCGAGAAATTGATGGATGAACTCGGTCCTCAGTTGTGTCGATTTGAGCGGAAGCATGCGCTTTCGGTAACGTTTTCCGTTGGCGGTGCAGGAGCGCAGCACAAACTGGCATTGGAGCTCATGGAAAGTTTTAAGCCCTCGTTGATGACGGGCAGACTCCATTTGAATCTTGAAGCCGGTACGCGCAGGCATTTAGCGGATGAATTCCGCAAGCACGCTGAGTCGATCGGGCTGAAAAAATATATTGAACAGAGCTTGCATATCCATCAGTACCCGGATCGTGCGACGTATTTTCGCAGTTTTGCCCATACGTTACGGAGAACTGATGTTTTATGGACCAAGCCGAGTGAACTTTCGTTTTATGCAGGTCTAGGTTTGCCGATAATTATGGCGCCGACCATCGGCTCGCAAGAGGATTTTAATCGACGATGGCTTGAGACCGTGAACGCGGGAACGCCGCAATTAAATCCGAGATATGCGAATGAATGGTTCTTCGATTGGGTTGATTCCGGAGGTCTCGCGCGATTTGCGTGGAATGGATATATCGAAGCGCCGACACATGGCGCGTATCGTATTGAGAGCTTGATAACGGGTGAAAAGATGGAGCTCGCAGAATTGCCGCTCATCGTATAAACAAACAGCCCGCCGAAGCGGACTGTTTGTTTATTTCTTCTTCTGTTCCTTATCCGTTTTGCGTCCGGTTGATTTGGATTTTTCTTCTTTCATGTCGATTTCCGCGACATAGCTTTCGAAATGCTTCTCGTAGTTTTGCTCAATCAAACTATCGAGCTCTTCCGATTTCATTTCTTCAGCTTTTGCACCCAGTTCCTTGGTAGTCTCGGTTTTTGCGCGATGCCAGGCCCATTCTTCGGTATACACATACCAAGCGTAGCTCCAGAGTTCGTCCTCGACTTCGTGGAAAAGCGCATGAGCGCGTTCTTCCGATATGCCGAGTACTTCTTCGAGTTTGGCGAGCGTTTCCGGATAATCTCCCTCTTCTAGACCTTGTTCGCGCCGAACGAGATTTTCCGCAACATGCCGCATCAGCAAGCCGCGATGAAAATCCGCCAGCTCTCGCTTTGGGAGTGTTAGCGAGATGAATTCCTGTTGCATAACGTTTAGTAGGTTACGGGTTTGGTAGGATTGCGGACTTCTACGTCATAACATTTCTCACCCATCGGATGATTCCAGAAGTTACTGGTATTGAGCGGCATGGAAGGATCCGGATTTGTTACGGAGTCAGTGTCGAAGGTTGCGCAGAGCTGATAGCTCGTTGCCTTACTGCCTGTTTTGTAAGGATAGGCGATTCCGGTTACCGGATCATTGATAGATGCGACGCTTGTGTCGCGTGTTGCAGCCAAGGTCTCAAGCGTGGACGGGAGAATGCCTTTTTGACCGTAGAAGTTGTCGATGGCGTAGGTGATGGATTGGAGATCGGAGAGACGGCGCTGGTCGAGGACGCGAGCACGTTGTGCTGCCGGAGAGCCAGCTGTCCAAAGTCCGGCGACGGCAACGATGCCGGTGATCGCGAGAATGACGGCGATGAAGCTCTTGAGTCCGGCCGGATATGCCTGCCAAGACTTTGGTTTGACGCGCTCTTCTGCACGCAGATCCCAGAGATAGAAGCCGAAGATGGATCCGGAGATACCGAGCACGGTGACGATTTTAAGCAGGAAGCGCAGTGTGACTTCACCGTTCAAGAAGTAGGTGACCAGTGTAATCAGGTCGCCGAGAATAATGCCGGCGGCGATGAAGAGCGTCATGTAGGTGAGCCATTTGCGAACTTCGGATGAGCGCTTCTCGGGATCCTTGATAATTGCTTGGCGCAAAACGCGCGACATCCAGAAAAAGACCGGGAATGTGATGATGAGCGCCGCGGTTGCGGAACGAATAATCGATGTCGTCGTCTCAACGTAATAGGAGTATTCCGTCGGATCCGGAAGCCAGCGGTTGATGAATTGGAAGAGGTTGGTTCCGAGCGAGATCGCGCTGATGTAAAGCGTCAGGAACATGACCAAGTACATAAAAGCTTCGCGGGCCGACAATCCGGGTTTGCGGCGCGGTACGGCAATCGGGAAATCGACTTCTGCATAGGAAGCGAGCGCCGTCTTGATTTCATCGTCCTGCCAACCGCCGTTTTCCAACGCGTCAGCTAGTTTTTCTCGGGAAAGTCCCTTGGAGATACCCTCTTTGACGAATTGTTGGAGTTCGTTGTTCATATCCCTTTAGATTAGTACAAAATGGGCTTCTTGCCAATGCGTGGCGGGGACGCGATGATGTGTGCCTATGGCTATTGATGTACGGCAGGCATCACTTGATTTGCATGAGAAATTACGCGGAAAAATCCGTATAGATCCGACATGCAAGATCGAGACGAAAGATGATTTGACGCTGGTATATTCGCCAGGCGTTGGAGCCGTGTCGCAGGCGATCGCAGCGGATCCGTCGACCGTAGATCGATATACGTGGCGAAAAAATACGGTCGCGATCGTGTCGGATGGTTCGGCGGTGTTGGGTTTTGGCGATATCGGACATTTGGCGGTGTTGCCGGTGCTGGAAGGGAAGTCGGCGATCTTTAAACGCTTCTCCGGAATTGATGCCGTGCCAATTTTGATTGACACGCAAAATGTTGATGCGTTTGTGGAAACGGTATCGCATATTGCTCCGAGTTTTGGAGCGATTCAGATGGAGGATGTGTCGGCGCCGCGTTGTTTTGAAATCGAACGCCGTCTCTCGGAGCGTTTGAACATGCCGGTGATGCATGATGATCAGCATGGGACGGCGATCGTGGTTCTTGCGGGATTGATCAATGCCTTGAAGGTGACGCATCGAACGGTTGAAAACTTGAAAGTGCTCTTGAATGGTGCGGGAGCGGCGGGGATTGCCATTGCGCGCTTGCTTGTCGACTTTGGCGTGAAGGATTTGGTGATCTGCGATCGAACGGGAGCGATTTATGAAGGACGTGAATCGTTGAATGAGGAAAAATCTCTCGTTGCTTCGTTCACGAATCTCGAGAAGCGCTCCGGAAGCTTGGCAGAAGTTGCTGTCGGAGCGGATGTGTTGATTGGCGTGAGTGCGGCGGGTGCGTTTACGGTCGACATCGTAAAATCGATGGCCGCGAATCCGATAGTCTTTGCGTTGGCGAATCCGGTGCCGGAAATTGATCCGGATACGGCGCATGCGGCGGGAGTTGCGGTGCATGCAACGGGAAGAAGCGATTATCCAAATCAGGTGAATAACGCCCTGTGCTATCCCGGATTGTTCCGCGGCATGCTGGATTCCGGCATTCAACAGGTCACAACGGAGATCAAGTTGCGAGCGGCGAATGCGATTGCCGAATCTGTGGAAAATCCGACGGCGGAAGCGATTATTCCATCGATTTTTCAGCCGGGACTGCATGAGCTCGTAGCCGCCAGCATCAAGGGCTGAAATTCTGTTATAATAGGCCTATGATCGTTCTTGAGCGCGTAAGCAAGGCTTATGGTCCGGATAGTAATGTTCTCAATGATGTAACGCTTAAAATTGGAGCGGGGGAATTTGTATCGATTGTCGGACAAAGCGGCGCCGGAAAAACGACATTGGCAAAACTCTTGATGGCCGAGGAACAGCCGACCGCGGGACGTATCGAAATCGGCGGATGGGATATTACGCGCATTCGTGCGCGTGAGATTCCGGAATTGCGACGACAAATCGGCGTGGTCTTTCAAGACTATAAATTGCTGCCGAAGAAAACCGTGTATGAAAATGTTTCTTTTGCCCTTGAGGTTGCCGGTGTTCCGGGAAAAACGATACGTGAAATGGTACCGCAAGTTTTAAAAATTGTCGGTTTAGAAGAAAAGGCCAAACGATTTCCCCGCCAGTTGTCCGGTGGTGAGCAACAGCGCGTCGTTATCGCTCGTTCCTTGGTGCATCGGCCGAAGGTTTTGCTGGCAGATGAACCGACGGGAAATCTGGATACGCTGAACACGCAAGATATTATGGATTTGCTGGTGAAGATTAATGCCTTCGGAACAACAGTTGTTCTTGTCACGCATAATCGCGAAGTCGTGAATGCCTTGCGTCGACGTGTGATTACCTTAAAGGACGGACAAATTGCATCCGATCACGCTCACGGGAAATATATTTTGACATGACCATCGCTCTTCGCATCTTTATTGCTTCGTGGAAGCACTTCGCTCGCAATCTGTGGATTGGGGTGGCCACGGTTTTTGTTTTCACGATCGCGTTATTATCGGTGAATGTATTACTTGGAGCGAATGCCGTGATCGAGCAGGTTGTTTCTTTGTTAGAACAAAAAGTTGATGTCACGGTTACCTTTAATCCTGATACGCCGGAAGCCATGCTTACGCAGGCACGCTTCTATGTTGTGTCGTTACCGCAGACGGCTGAAGCGACATTGATTTCTCCGGAGGATGCATTAAAAGCGTTCAAAGAGCGTAACAAAAATAATACAAAGATTTTGGAAGCATTGAATGAGTTGGGTGGAAATCCGTTGGGCGCACAATTGATCGTGAAAGCGCGACATCCGGAGGATTATCCGTTTTTACTCGAAGCGATCAAGAATCCGCAGTATTCGCCGTTTATCCATAGCTCATCCTATGATGATCATCGTGAGGCGATTGCGCGCATCCAACAGGCTGGCGAGCAGGTGAGATTGTTGGCTTCGGCCTTGGTAGCCGTGTTCGCGTTATTTGGTTTGCTTGCGGCATTTAATGCGATTCGCGTCGCGATTTATACGCAGCGCGAGGAGATTTCGATTATGCGTTTGGTTGGTGCTTCGGCGTCCTATATCAAGTTGCCATTTGTGCTTGAAGGGGTATGGATGGCTTTGCTGGCCGGTTTTTTGAGTGCCGCCGGAGTTTGGACGGCGATCGTTGTCCTTGAACCGAAGCTTACGGCCTTTTTTGACGGTCGTGATCCTGGTTTGCAATCATTCTTTTTGAGTCATTTGGAGCCGTTGATTTTGATCGAGCTTGGCGGGTTGCTTGTTTTGTCCGCGCTCGTGTCGTGGATTGCTGTTGGCCGTTATATCCGCCGCTAATATGGTGACCTTACTTTTTAATCGCGAATCGCAGTATCTCGGCGAATTAGTCACGCGTGAGGGCGCTTTGCGTCATTTGGTTTTGACGCAGGCGGGAGAGGAGGCGATCGGAGGGTATGCGTCACAATGGCAGACGCGCGGTGTTCCCGTGTATAAAGGAATCTCCAAACATACGGACAACGGTTCTCGAGAATTTGTTGCTTATCGAGAGTATGTGACGGCTCGGCATGCGGATTTTCTGCATGCGATTCGTTCGTGGATGCAGACGCATGAAATTCAGCCGCATGATGTGGAGGATGCGTATTTGCCGCTTTGGGAAAAAATGCTACGCCTTCCGCTGGAGCCGTCGGAGCGTTTCCAGTTTTTACTTGCGCTTGAACGATCTCCGGCATCACGATTGCCGGCTTGGATCAAATTGCTGGATGCGGCAGAACAAGCTGCGCAGGTCGAGCGCACAAAGACACAGCAGGCATTGGTGAAATTGAAGACGGCTGTTTCCAAACATCTGCTTGATGCTTTTTCACGCAATGAAATTTTGCAAAACGTATGAACGAGCGTTTGCTGATGCCGGCTACAAAAGCCGAGAAAAAAATCGTCAAAACGGCGCCGGTTGTTGAAAGTCCCAAGATGATGGACAAGCGTTTGTATGAATTGGAGGCAGACATGGTACGGGCAGAAGGGGAGCGTCGCGAGCGTAAGGGGGTTCTTAAAGCGATTCATGCGTTTTTGAAAACGCCAGCCGGGAAGATGTTGCAGTCACAGGCACTTGGCGGCGTCTTGTTTTTGGGAGCAACCTCCAATTTGGAGCGTTCGAACCATGATCGTGCCGATGTCTACGAGGTTCAGGCGGATACGGATATCGAGGAGATGCGGAGTGCGTTGACCGGTTTGCTCGGTGAGGAGCAGGTTCGTGAATTGATTCCCGTGGTATCGAATGACGAGCTTCGTGCTGCAAGACGCGAGATGCGCGAGGCGCCGCTTTTGGAGATCGGGCCTGGTTTTGAGGAGCATGACATCGATCCGGAAATCGTGCGGAATTATTTGGAGCATGGATTCCCGCGTTTTATGGTTTCGTCAACGGAAGTCTCGCGCATTGATCTGACGACCGAACATGTTCCGGCGCCGACGGATTATCATTTGCCTCCGGGTAGCGAGGTGGCCGGTACCTGCACGATTTCACCGGCAGATGCGGCTTCGGAAATTCGAATTTATGGTTCGATGTTTGACGAGAATGGCCGTTTGGAAATCGCATCAACATTTCGACAGGTGTTGATTCATGAGCTTGGCCACGGCATGGATGTGACAAGCTTGTCGGGTTTGAACACGGAGCGGAGAATCGCGATGTTGCATCAAATGGTTGAGCATGTGCATACCGAGGGCGAGCATCTTTCTTTTTCATATGTCGAATCGATTCAGCATGAGAATCCGCAGGTGCAATTGAGAAATCGCACGACGGAATATTATGCGGAATTCATTTCCGCCCTGTTCCAGAATCTCCAGTTTATGTATGACGGGACGAGCGGACGATACAGGGAGGTTTCCATGCCGGATCAGCACATTGCCGAAAGCATGATGGAGAGCTATGCGACGACGGATACGATGACTCCGAAAGCGGAGGCGCGTTTATTGAACGCCGTTCGTGCCGATGTGCGAATGATTCGCGATTTGATCCATGAATTGGATCCTTCCTTTGATTGGGCCGAGGCTTACAGTGCCCGGCGCGACGCGATTCACGCCATGGAGATGACTCGGACAACGAGGGCGATTCGTCGTGAAATTGCCCAGATTGAAGATGGGATCGTTCGCGATGAATTGGAACGCCGTCTTGAAGCGAGTTTGGAAACGGAGCCCGCGGTGGATGACGTTGCGACGTTTTCTCAACGTGCCGGGACGTCGTTTGCGTTTTCACGCGATTTGGATGGGCTGAGAGGTATTGATCCTGAGCTCACATTCGAAGCACGTAGACTGGAGCAGCGCGTCCAGCAGGAACAGGAGCATGGTTTACGCGAGATCAGATCCGATCTCAATCCGGTTGATCACGCTGCGTCCGGACGTTTGACGGCGCTTTTGGAGATGCTGGCCCATACACCGGCTGATGAGCTATCCCTGTCGACGGTTCAAATGATGGTTGCCGAATATCGTCATGCGGCGGAGCATGCGACGCCGGCGCATCGTGAAGCGGCATTCCGTGAAATGGAGATTGGCGAGGGGATACGCCTTTCCAGTGATTTGCGTTCGAGTGTCGCCTCGCTTCTTCGACGCGTCGATGACGATTTTGCTTCTAACGATCAAGGTTGACGTATCGCGTTTTTTCGCCTACCTTTGTTCCGCATTCGGGGATCGTCCCAGCCTGAGGCTGGTGCGCCTCAGGCGCATAATGGTAGGACAGCATCAACGAATATGTACTTCGTTTACGTCCTAAAAAGTACTAATTTCGGTACCCGTTATGTCGGTTCGACCGACTCTGTCGAAAAACGGTTAAAAGAGCATAATTCTGGAGCTAGTAAATACACCTCTGGAAGAAAGCCTTGGACGTTGGTTCACACTGAAGAGTTTTCTTCCAAGACTGAAGCTCTTAGACGAGAAAAGTTCTTGAAGACTGGGCAAGGAAGAAAGTGGTTGGATCAAAAGCTATATTCGGGGATCGTCTAATGGTAGGACAGCAGCCTTTGAAGCTGTGAATCTTGGTTCGATCCCAAGTCCCCGAGCCAACAAAATACCGTCATGAAAGTGACGGCTTTTTGATGGCGGCATTCGGTTCGTAAGGTATGCCGTGCTGTGTTTAATGATATGGATTTGAAAAAAAATCGATCGAAATCTTGTTGAGGCGGTACCTGAATTTATCAGGGCTGCAGAATATCTGTTGCCTAGAGGCATTATCATTATAGGAATATTATTCTTACCATATTATGTAATACAGAAAATAATATGGTTTGTTCAAAACGGATTCTTCGACGCAATGAGCATATTAAAACTATTCCTTATCATTATTATTTCTCTTTATTTGGAAAGAGGTTTCTTTGAGTATATAAAAAATAATTCAAGTAAATAACCGCTTGCTTACTGTGGTTGATCTTGGTTCTCAGCCAGAGGCTGATGCGCATCTGGCGCAGATCCCAAGTCCCCGAGCCAACAAAAAAACCAGCCTTGCGGCTGGTCTTTTTGTTAGCGGCTATTAGGCGCGCTTGACGTTGACGGCGTTCGGTCCCTTTTCGGACTGCTCGACCTCAAAGGTCAAAGCATCGCCTTCGCGCAACTCGTCAAAGGTCACACCGACCAACGACTTGCTGTGGAAGAAAACATCCTTGGATTCACCTTCAATGCCGATGAAACCAAAACCGCGCTCGTTCAACTTCTTAATAATACCGTTCATAGTGAACTTGTAATCAATAACGCTTCCTAAGGTAGAAGACAGTCTTCTTGGTAGAAGAGCTCAACTATAGCATTTTTTGCTAGAAAAGTCAATGAAAGTTAGATTTTAGGCCCAAGGTTGGCCGTTTGCAGGTACACCCCGTATATGGTCGAATGGAGCAATGGTCCTCACAAAAGCCCTCTATCAGATCAACGACATTGTGCCGGAGGATGGTCTCTATTTGTGTATTCCATGCAGTTATGTGGCTGAATTCAAGGCAGGAGAGCTGTTTCCGACTTGTGACGCCTGTTACGCTGGTACCGATATGGGTCCGGAAGGATATACGGATGTGCATGTGGATTTTTGGGAAAAATACGCATAATTAGCCAAGTATTAAATGTGCTGGCAAAAGCCGGAGTATGTGCTACGGTGGAAGTCACTATGAGACATGCCCACATGACTCGTTTCGCCGCCCTGAGTGTCGCCGCTATTACGGCAACTTCAATGGTTGCACCGCTTGCTGTTTCGGCAAAGTCGGTTTCTGCAATCAAGGGTAAAGATGAAAAGGTTTTTGCCGATTCAACTAGCCGTTGCAATACGCCAGAAATGCGTAAATTACATGCTTCGAATGTGAAGCTGATGAATGACGATATTACGAAATTCGGCGTCAAGGCAGGTGAACAAGCTGTCAAAGATTATCAATGGAAGATGGATATTATCTGGGATGCGATGACGGAGCCTTACTGCGGATACGGAAGCCGCGGAGTGAGTGCAGCAAAAAAGTCTTATCAAAAATCTATTGCCCGAGCCCGTAGCTCCTTCATGGAATTTGCCAAAGGAATTGTTGCCGTGAAATAAGAGTAAGAAAAAAATAATCCGCAACCGCGGATTATTTTGTTTTTATCAAAGCGTCGCGGCCAAGGGCTTGCGGCCAGGTGCCGCGTTTACAGAGACTCTGTGAACGATCGCCGAAGTAGAGATTGTCGGCGCTACGCTTGACGAGATCGTATTCGGCCGGACAATCCCTGATTTTGGCGACGACATTCAGGCAGCCCGTATCGCCGACTTCTTTTGCTTGTCCCACTTCCCACTGGCCCTGTCCGCAGGCGCTTTGCTCGAATACTTGTGCGGTGTCCGGCGTGTAGGGCGTGAGCTTGATGGAACGGATGTCAAATTGGCCATGCGTTGCGTCGGTAACTTCGGATGAAGCGTCACCGAGTTCATAGGGACCATGGATTTCGATACCCATCGCCTTGTTGCTGCAATTTGAATCGAGGAAAAATGTGACGATCATATTCCACTCGCCGCCGGTGAGCGTCATGTCGCGTTGGATGTGCGCTACTTGATTTGGCGAGGAGCTGAATTCCTCGCACTTCTGGCTCATCCAATGCCCGCGAATATCGGGACGTGCCGTGGAGCGGTTCCAAGCGATGAAGGCAATGATGGCAATAATGACAAGTGTCCCGCCAATTTTTTGCTTGTTATTCAGGGGTTGCATATTCGATTGCCCAGAGTATACATCGGATGTAGGCTCTTGGAACTATGATTCCGGCTTTATCCGTCAAGCATGTTGGGAAGACGTTTCAGAAGCAGAATGCCGAGCCGTTGGAGGCATTGAAAGATGTGTCGCTTGAAATTCAGGCGGGAACGATACATGGATTGCTCGGGCCGAATGGTGCGGGCAAGTCGACGCTGATCAGTTTGATTTCCGGTATTTCGGTGGCGGATCAGGGATCTATCGAGGTATTTGGATTGGATGTAGCAAAGAAAACGCAGGAGGCGAAACAGATTCAGGGGATTGTGCCGCAGGAAGTTGTTGTGGAGCCGGCATTTACCGTTCGTGAAGTTCTGTATTATTTTAGCGGCATGTATGGCGTGCCGGCGCATGAGCGCAATGCACGCATTGATTCGGTTTTGCATGATCTCGCTTTGTCGGATAAGGCGGAGGAGCGGGCGCGCGGATTGTCCGGCGGCATGAAACGACGTTTGATGATTGCAAAGTCCATCATTCATAAGCCGAAGCTGTTGATTTTGGATGAGCCGACAGCCGGAGTTGATGTCGCGCTCCGTCAAAAGATTTGGGATTTGGTGCGCCGTTTGCGCGATGAAGGTACGACGATTTTGTTTACCACGCATTATCTGGAAGAGGCGGAACAATTATGCGACCGAATTACACTTATCAATCACGGACGTATCATCAAAGACGGATCATTGAAAGATTTACAGAAGGAATTTTCGAAAAATGTCATTACGTTCGAATTGTATGATCGTGAAGTGAAGGGATTGCCCGGAGTTGTCGCCGAAGGGAATGAATTCCATTTTCCGATGACGGATTTAGCGAAGGACATGCGGACGCTCACGGAGCACTATCATTCGAATATCAAATCGATTCGTAGCGAGGCAGTGTCGCTCGAGCAGATTTTTCTGGAACTTACGAAAGATTAATATGAAACTGACCAATGTTTGGGCGCTGTATGCGCGTGAGGTGAAGCGGTTTCAGAAGATTTGGCTGGATACCGTTGTGAGTCCGCTCATGTCCATGGTTTTGTTTTTGGCAGTATTTGGCATCGTGTCTGGTGACCGCATGATCGGTGATTTGCCATATCTCGCCTTCGTCTACACGGGTTTGCTGACGATGACCATGGTGAATGCGAGTTTCTCGAATCCGGCTTTTGCGCTCGTGATCGCCAAGAATTTGGGATCGATTATCGATATTCAGCTTTCGCCTTTGCCGAATTGGGGAATTGGCATTGCGTATGCGTTGGCGGCTTGTACGCGAGCGTTGCTTACGCTTGCCGTCGCATTGCTCATCACAATTTGGTTTATTCCGATTCATGGAATCGCGCATCCATTTTTGCTGCTTATCGGAATGATTCTTACGGGATTGGAGTTCGGCATGCTCGGTGTTTGCTTTGGTATGTATGCGAAGAATTTTGAGGCGCTGACATTCGTGACGACGTTTGTCATGCAGCCCATGATTTTTCTTGCGGGAGTGTTTTATCCGATTTCCAGCCTTCCCGGTATCTGGTCCAAGCTATCGCAGTTGAATCCGATGCATCATTCGGTGAACCTGTTACGTTATGCGACAACGGGTTATGCTGATACGGCTCCGATGCTGTCACTTGGCGTCATTGTCGGCATTACCATAGTCGTGTTCTTTTTGATGCAATGGCTAACGAAAAAGAAATTAAACAGTTAATCAATTTGTATGATGAAAATCTACGGTTCGAAAGCAAGCAGTGCGGCACGATGTTATTGGGCTGCAGCCGAAGCAGGAGTCGAGTTGGAACAGGTGCCGCTTGATTTCCAAGGGGAAATCGGTCGGGGCCCAGCCCGACAGGCCGAGTTCTCGAGCGGTCACCCGGTCCAGCGTGGCCCCCAGCCACGGCAGCAGCCCGGCGTACGCACGCGGCAGGGCCGGGCGCGGGAACGACGCCCCCAGCAGGCCCGCCAGCACGCGCTGAACATCTGCCAGGCCGCCCACCTTGGCCACCGGGTCCATTTCCGCCGCCAGGAGC
>CAZYKJ010000001.1:0-2298 GCA_964648065.1 uncultured Gammaproteobacteria bacterium | reverse complement strand
TGCTGACTATTTAGCGATCAATCCGAATGGAAAAATTCCGACGCTTATTGACGGGGATGTGGTGATTTGGGAGTCGATGGCGATCAACAATTATCTTCTCGAAAAGCATAAGCCGGATCTATTTGGTCCGATGGATGCCGGATCGCATGCACATCTTTTGCAGTGGAGCTATTGGGCAATCGCGCATTTGAACAAAGCGATGGAGCCGTTGTATATGCAGAAATATCGCGGTCCTTTGTCAGAGGAAGCGCTCAAGATCGCTCTGGAAGATGTAGCGAATTGGATGAAGATTCTTGATGCGCATTTGGAGGGCAAGGAGTATATGGTTGCAAATACATTTACGATTGCGGACATCAATGTATGTTCGGTGGCAAGCAACGGCCGTATGTTCGACTATGACTATTCTGCTTATCCGAATGTCATGCGATGGATGAAGACGTTGTCGGAGCGACCGGCGTTCAAGCAGATATTCGGCTAATGGACATTGAGATTCGCCGGCGCGCCTATCAGCGCCGTATTCGGATCTCGGTGAAGCCGGGAGGGCATGTCCTTGTAACTGCGAGCAAGTACATGCCGGACATGATGATTCAGGGCTTTATCAAGCATCATCAAGCATGGATAGAGCAAGCGGTGGCGAAATTGAAACATGTGCCGGTTTCGATTTTGCGTCAGCAGAATCCGGAGGAATATAAACGATTGAAAAAAGACGCCCTTCAATTTGCGGAAGAACGTTTGGCGCATTTCAATCTGGTGTATCAGCATCGCTGGTCAAAGGTTGTCATACGCAATCAGAAAAGCCAGTGGGGGAGCTGCTCGAAATCAGGGACGCTTACCTTCAACTATAAAATTTTGTTGGTACCGAAAGAACTTGCTGACTATGTGATTGTGCATGAACTTTGCCATCTTGCCGTGTTCAATCATTCGTTGAAATTTTGGAAAGAAGTTGAAAGGGTAATGCCGGATTGGAAAAAACGCCGCTTGGGATTACGTAAGGTTGGTGTTGGTAGTCTCGGTTAACAAAAGCCCCGTCTTGCGACGGGGCTTTGTTTTTATGTGTGGATCTTCGGCTGACGTTTGCCGGAGGGGGCGCGGAATTCGTATTGCGTAGGCGGGCGGACTTCTTGGGTACGGACGGCGTCTTTGCCGTACGGGCGCGTTCCGTAAGAAGGCTTTTTGCCGTAGCTGTTATTGTCGCGCTGGTTACCATGAGACGGACGCTTGGCAAAGTTGCCATAGGTCGGACGATCACCGTAGGCCGGGCGCTGGCCGTAGGCTGGGCGCTCGGAACGATGCTCGGAATGGCTGGCTGGCGGAAGGGCGCGCGGAGGCGGTAATTCCGTAACCTTTTTGACCGGGAGCTGCTTGCGAATCAAGAACTCGATCTGACGTACATCATTGCGCTGATCCAACATGGCAAAGGAAATGGCCTTACCATTGGCTCCGGCGCGGCCGGTACGACCGATGCGGTGCACGTAGTCCTCGGCTGCATCCGGAAGATCGTAGTTGATGACGAGCTCGATGTCTTTGACGTCGATACCGCGGGCGGCGATGTCGGTGGCGACCAAGACGCGGAATTCACCGGTCTTGAAACCATCGAGAGCGCGGCGGCGCTGGGCAAGCGAGCGATCCGAGTGGATTTCTGCTGAGGCATGACCCATGTTGCGGATGGCGCGGGCAATTTTCGTCGCTCCGTGTTTGGTGCGCGAGAAGACGAGGACGGTGCCGCGATATTCGCCGAGCAGTTTCTCGAGGAGACGCGGCTTTTCATCGCGCGTGACAAAGAAGACTTCCTGCTCAACCTTTTCGGCAGACGTACCGGCGCGGGCGATTTCGACGCGCGTCGGGGTGTGCATGTAGCGGTTGGCGATATTCAAGATCGACTCCGGCATTGTAGCGGAGAAGAGGAGTGTCTGGCGCTTGGCCGGAACGGTTTGCAGGATGCGGCGGATTTGCGGTTCAAATCCCATATCCAGCATGCGGTCGGCTTCGTCGAGTACGAGCACGCTCACATCATCCAATTTGACGGTGCGCTGCTCGAGGTGATCGATCAGGCGTCCCGGAGTGGCGATGATGATATGCGGTTTACGTTGCAGATCGCGCAGCTGCATCTTCATGGATGCGCCACCGATCAAAACGGCGGTGCGGAGATTCAAATGCTTGGCGATTTTGGCAAACACTTCCTCGACTTGGAGAGCGAGTTCGCGCGTCGGCAAAATCACGAGACCGCGGCCTTTGGTAATCGCAAGGCGCTGAATCATCGGGATGCCGAAAGCGAGCGTTTTGCCGGTGCCGGTTTGG